>NZ_JAALDZ010000312.1:0-5439 GCF_014145125.1 Dietzia sp. CQ4
ACGGGACGTCGGGGCCGTCGTGGGACTGGTTCCCGCCCGGGGCCGGATGGCTGGTCTTCGGCGCGATGATCGCTGCCTTCACCGTCGCGGTGTTGGCCCATTTCAGCCACTCGCCGGAGTTGCGGGACGGGGTCGAGGATGTCGAGCCCCAGCCTCTCCCTGAAGTGTGATGGGCTACCTGCCGGTGTCAGTTGGTCCGAGAAGAGTCACGGAGGGGCAGAGCGTCTCCTGAACCGTCTGTGATTGCACCTAGATACTGCAACTGTGACGCGAGATTGCCGTGTAGGTCACGCTGTTCGCTGGCCGCGTCGAGGAGAACAGGCCCCTCGGTCGAGGGGGGCAAGGCTTCCTCGAACGCCGCTGCCCGTTCCGAGTACACAGCCATCTGGTCGCGCTGCTCGAGCAGATCCGAGATGAGTTCCAGGTGCTCGCGGTAGACGATGAGTGCAGCCACCTGCTCAATGAGTTCTGCCCGAATCGCACCGATTCGCTGCTGTTCCCTTTCCCACTGCTGACGTAGTTCCGGTTGGGACCGCGACGGTGTCGGAAGAGTTGTCGAGGTGAACCGCAGGAGGTTCAGTGCCCGGTCGGTAAGGCGGCCGAGGACGTCCGAGATATCGATCCGGCCGACACCATCGGACATCTCCGCCGACCCCCACGCCCGCGTGTGGACGATCGCAGCAGTCTGCCATCGAGCCATCCAGATAATCCGGAGCTCGAGCTCGGTGGTGTGCCCGCCGGATGGCTCGGTGGTGTGTCCGCCGAGTAGATCGTCGCTCGCGGGAGTGCTGGCGCGACCGCGCGCCATGCTCCTTGATCGAGTGGGCCAGATGAGGACCACCAACCACACCACGCCGAACAGTAGCGAGAGCTCGGGGCGGGCAATACTGACAACGGTGAGGAGAAATAGCCCCCAGAGGCTCACACGGCGGAGCCACACTGGTCGACCTTCCCTCGCGGTGTCATCGGATTTAGCGTCCGGCCTGAAGGGCAGCGGAATGACCGCCGGGAGTTGATTAAGGGCGATTTCCCGACGTTGTCGGTGAGTCAGCCCTTCCGCGCGGTGGTCAAAGGGCTGGAGGTCCAGAAGACCCTGTGACGGGGCCGAGCGCTTGAGGGCGCTCTTCACAAACTCGACAGTCTCGGCAAGAGCCTGGTCAAGCGGGCGTTCTGCTCCAGGTGACATAGCGAATCTCCTCATGAATGGCGATGCCCCGGAACTCTATTCACTTGGTCGGTCAACGGAGACCGTAAGGGCATTCTTCGAGGAGTGGGGTAGTCAGTCGCCCGGGCCCAGGACGCCCGATATTCAAGGAGAAAAGTACTGTCCGCTCCCAGCAGGCGGCCGGAGGGTCGCGAACTGGTCGGTGATCCGCAATCTGCGCTCGGAGAAGTGGTACAGCGCGGCGGGCCGACCTCCCGAGGGCCCCGGTGGCGCGCTGCGCCCGCACCGCACGAGCTCGCCCCGCCTGGTGAGGACCCTCTGCAGGTTGGTCGGATCCACAGGGTGGCCCAGGGCGGCGCCGTAGAGCTGCGCGAGATACGACAGCGTGAACTCCACGGGTGCCAGGGCGAACCCCAGGGTCGAGTAGGAGAGCTTGGCTGCGAGGCGGGCGCGGGCGCGGGCGACGATCTCCGCGTGGTCGTAGACGGTGTCGGGCAGCTGGTCGACCCGGAACCAGGCCGTGTCGTCGGGGATGGCCGGGTCGGCGTCGCTGGGGAGGACGCCGAGGAACCCGGAGGCGAACACGCGTCGGCCGGGTATGCGCCCCGGGTCGGAGAACTCCGCCACGGATTCCAGGTGGCTGAGCGATTGCACGTCGACCTTCTCGGCGAGCTGCCGGGTGGCGGAGGCGGGCAGGTCCTCGTCGTCCCGGACCTCACCGCCGGGCAGTGCCCACCGGCCGGCGGCGGGCCCGAGGGAGTGCCGCCAGAGCATCACGTGGAGCGTGGGCGCGGTGGCACCGGGGGCCGGTCGCACCTGGGTCACCACGACGAGCACCTCGTGACCGGTGTTACACTGCATCATGTTTTCGATTGTAAGTCGAAAACAGGGCCGGTGGCGTATCGGCCCACAGAACCGACCCGGGAGGGGGCAGCGATGAGCACTGCCACAGGACACGGCACCACGGTCGCGCCACGGCCCGACACCACCGTCGGACGGCTCGACTCGCCGCTCGCCACGAGGATCCGCCACGACGGCGCGGTGTACACGGGCGTCGAACCCAACGCGGAGTGGGCCGCCGAGATCCGCCGCCTCGCCGGCGAGCGTGACGCGGTGATCCTCGCCCACAACTACGAGGTCCCCGCCATCCAGGACATCGCCCACCACGTGGGGGACTCCCTGGCCCTGTCGCGCATCGCCGCGGAGGCCGAGCAGTCGACCATCATCTTCTGCGGCGTCCACTTCATGGCGGAGACCGCCAAGATCCTCTCGCCGGACAAGACCGTCCTCATCCCCGACGAGGCGGCGGGCTGTTCGCTGGCCGACTCCATCACCGCCGAGCAGTTGGCGGAGTGGAAGTCCGAGCACCCCGATGCCGTGGTGGTCTCCTACGTCAACACCACCGCCGCGGTGAAGGCCCTCACGGACATCTGCTGCACCAGCTCCAACGCGGTCGAGGTGGTCGAGTCGATCGACCCGGACCGCGAGGTGCTGTTCCTGCCCGACCAGTTCCTCGGCGCGCACGTCCGGCGCAAGACCGGCCGCGAGAACGTGCTCGTGTGGGCGGGCGAGTGCCACGTCCACGCCGCGATCAACGGTGACCAGCTCACCGCCAAGTCGCAGGCCCACCCGGGCGCCGAGCTGTTCGTCCACCCCGAGTGCGGCTGCGCCACGAGCGCGCTGCACCTCGCCACCGAGGGTGCCGTGCCGGCCGACCAGGTCAAGATCCTGTCCACCGGCGGGATGGTCGACGCCGCCCGCTCCTCGGGTGCCCGCGAGGTCCTGGTGGCCACCGAGATCGGGATGATCCACCAGCTGCGCAAGGCGGCTCCGGAGATCGACTTCCTCCCGGTCAACGACCAGGCCAGCTGCCCCTACATGAAGATGATCACCCCGGCCGCGCTGCTGCGCGCCCTCGTCGAGGGCGCCGACGAGGTGCACGTCGATCCCGCCACGGCCGAGGCCGCGCGCGGGTCCGTCGAGCGGATGATCGCCATCGGCAACCCGGGATCCGGGGAGTGACCGGCGCGGGCGTGGGTTCGCCGGTATCCGGGGGAGACGACGACGAGCTCTTCGACCCCGACACCCGTGCCGACGCCCTGATCGCGATCAGGCGCGCCCTCGAGGAGGACCTGCGTTACGGCCCGGACGCCACCTCGCTGGCCACCGTGCCCGCGGACTCCCGTGCCACCGCACGACTCGCGACCCGATCCGACGGGGTGGTGGCCGGGTTGCCGCTGATCGGGATGGTCCTGACCGAGGTGCTCGGCGACGACTACTCGGTCACGCTCAGCGCGGGGGACGGTGACCGCGTCTCGGCCGGCGACGTGGTGGCCGAGATCACCGCTCCGACGCGCGGGCTGCTCACCGCCGAGCGGACACTGCTCAACCTCGTGTGCCATCTCTCGGGGGTGGCCACCGCGACCCGGGCATGGGCCGACGAGCTCAGTGGCACCGGCTGCGCCGTGCGCGACACCCGCAAGACCATGCCCGGCATGCGCCTGCTGCAGAAGTACGCCGTCCGCTGCGGCGGCGGGGTCAACCACCGACTCGGCCTCGGGGACGCCGTCCTGGTCAAGGACAACCACGTGGTGGCCGCCGGTGGGGTGGTTCCGGCGCTGGCCGCCGTGCGCGAGCACTTCCCGGACCTGCCCTGCGAGGTCGAGGTGGACTCCCTGGAGCAGCTCGACCAGATGCTCGACGCAGGCGTGGACCTGGTCCTGCTGGACAACTTCCCCGTCTGGCAGACGCAGATGGCCGTGCAGCGTCGGAACGCGATCTCACCCCGGACCCGGTTGGAGTCCAGTGGCGGCCTCGGTCTGGACGTCGCCGCCGACTACGCGCGCTGTGGTGTCGACTTCCTCGCCGTCGGCGGGCTCACCCACTCGGTCGCGGTCCTCGACCTCGGCCTGGATATGTGAGGTCCACCGCACCCGGCCGTCCGGGGGAGGTGTGGGTCGCCGGAACCCGCGTAAAGTTTGATGACATGACGGGCTTCTGGGACACGAGCGAGAAGAGCACTCCGGCGGAACGCCGACAGCAGCGGATGGCGGAGGCGCGCCGACGCGTGGAGTCCGGGGAGAACACCTCACCGCCGCCTCCACGGCCCGCCCCCGGCAAGCCCGCCCGGAGTCGCTCGGCGCGCTCGCCCAGGGCGGCCACCGTGGACCCGCTCTCCGTCACCGGGGCGCAGTTCGCCGTCTGGCGTAGCGTCCAGCACTTCTGCGCCACCGACTCGCTCCCGGACGCCCGCGGGGCCGATCTGGACCTGCTGGTCGCCTGGTCGGACTCCATCCAGCCGTTCCGCCTGCGCCAGCGGATAGTGGCACGCCTGGACTCCCAGGGCGCGTGGCTGCCGGTCTGCTACGCCAAGGACGGCGCCCGCGAGGCGATCACCCAGGCGCAGGCCGACCGTTACCGCGAGGCCAGGCTCGGCGAGTCCACACTCTCCGGTGGCGCGCAGAAGTCCCTCCGGGAGACCGACCACCCGGAGACCACGACCTCGCTCTGAGCAGGGCCCTCAGCGAGCGGCCAGTGCGAACCGCCGGCCCCGCGGTCGCGGGCCGGTGCTGAGGACCAACTCGTCGGCACCGGACTCACGGCCGGCCGGGCCCGTGGTCTCCTTGACGGCGGTGACCTCGTCGTCGTCGTGGAGGTCGTCGTCGGCGGTGCCGTCCCCGGCCCGGTCGTCGGTCAGGTCAGCCGCCTCGGCGTCGCCGGGTTGCTCGTCCACCGCGACGATCGCCCCCTCCCGCTCGAGATCGATGATCGCGGTGCGGGCCGCCCGGGCGTACCGCAGGTGTCGCATCGCGGGGGTGTCCGTATCGGGGTCGGAGGGGTCCACGTCGCCCAGTCTCAGCGGCTCGCCCGAGGGGGCCTCGTAGGCCTCGCAGACCGATTCGACGATCTCGTCCACCCCCAGACTGTCCCACTCCCCGAGCTTGTCCACGACGATCATGCGGGCGCGTTCCAGCGCGTCGGGCCCGGGGTCGGTGGCGGCGTCGATGGCGGAACGGATCTTCTCGGAACGGATCTTGTCAGTCGAACTCATGACCCGAGCCTGCCAGTCCCGGCGCCGGGATGCAGCCGGTCGCGCGGGCGCGCCCGGTGTGCTCTGACGGACGCGCCGCTAGGACGAGAGCTCGGCCATGACTCGGGGGACCTCCGACAGCAGCTCCCGGGCGAGGAAGCCGGTGGGCCCGACCCGCACCGCGAGCCGCTCACCGGCCCGGCCGTGGGCGAAGGTGGCCCAGGCGGCGGCCTGCGCGGGCTCT
>NZ_JAALDZ010000313.1:0-12055 GCF_014145125.1 Dietzia sp. CQ4
CTCGAACCGGGCTCCGCCCGTGCGCCGGTTACTCGCCGCTGCGCTCGCTAGCGCTCGCTCCGCGGCTCGAACCGGACGGTCACCGCCTTGAAACCGGGCGTGTTGGACTCCCGTGCCACGTTCTGACGGTGGACCAGGTTGTTGGCCTCGGGGAAGTAGGCCGCGCAGCAGCCGCGGGCCGTCGGGTAGGACACCAGCCGGAACTCCTCCGCCCGACGCTCGCTTGTCACGCCGTCCGAGCCGGTGAACACACTCACCACGTCGACCAGCTGGCGGTCCGCGAGGCCCAGGTCGCGCAGGTCATCCGGGTTCACGAGGATCACCCGGCGCCCCTCGGAGATGCCCCGGTAGCGGTCGTCGAGACCGTAGAAAGTGGTGTTGTACTGGTCGTGGGACCGCATGGTCTGCAGGATCAGGTGCCCGGCCGGGGCCTCCAGCCACTCGAGCGGTGACACCGTGAAGTGCGCGCGCCCGGACGGGGTGGCGAAGGACCGGGTGTCGCGCGGCGGGTTGGGCAGCACGAACCCGGACTTCTGTCGCACCCGCCGGTTGTAGTCGGTGAAGCCGGGGATCACCCGCGCGATGTGGTCCCGGATCACGTCGTAGTCCTCCGCCATCGCGCGCCACCCCACCGGGTGGTCGTGACCGAGGATCGCCTCCGCCATGCCCGCGACGATCTGCGGTTCGCTGAGCAACTGCTCCGACACCGGCTCCAGCCGCCCCTGGGACGAGCGGATCACCGACATCGAGTCCTCCACCGAGACGAACTGTGCGCCCCCGGGGTGGCGGTCGTCGCGGTCCGTCCGCCCGAGAGTCGGGAGGATGAGCGACGTCTGCCCGTGGACCACGTGGGAGCGGTTGGGCTTGGTCGACACGTGGACGGTCAGCCCGGTGCGTTGCATCCCCTTCTCGAGGACGTCGGTGTCCGAACAGGCCTTGGCGAAGTTGCCGCCCATGGAGACGAACACGTCCACGTCACCGCGCTCGAACGCCTCGAGCGTCTCGGTCGAGTCGTAGCCGTGCTCACGCGGCGAGGTGATGCCGAACTCGTCGTCGAGCCCGTCCAACAACCTCGCGCCCGGCTTCTCCCAGATCCCCATGGTCCGGTCGCCCTGCACGTTCGAGTGGCCGCGGACCGGGCAGGCGCCGGCGCCGGGCTTGCCGAAGTTGCCCTGCAGCAGCAGGACGTTGACGATCTCGCGCAGGGTGTCCACCGAGTGGGGCTGCTGCGTGAGTCCCAGTGCCCAGCAGATGATCGTGCCCCGCGAGTGCACGAGCAGCGTCGCCAGTCGCTCGATCTGGTCGCGGCGCAGACCCGTGGCCCGCTCGGTGGTCTCCCAGTCCAGCCCGGCACGCGCGGCGGCGTAGTCCCGGAAGCCCTCGGTGCACGTGTCCACGAAGTCGCGGTCCACGACCGTGCCGGGCGCGGCCTCCTCGGCCCGGAGCAGCAGGTGGCCCAGGGCCTGGAACAGCGCGAGGTCGCCACCCACCTTGATCTGCAGGAAGTCATCCGAGACGGTCTCGCCCCCGCCCTCGACCAGGCTCTTGACGATCCCGGTGGGGGACTGCGGATCGGCGAACCCCAGCAGTCCGGCCTCGGGCAACGGGTTGACCGCCACCACGTGGGCCCCGCGCCGCCGGGCGTCGGTGAGGGTGGAGAGCATCCGTGGGTGGTTGGTGCCGGGATTCTGTCCGACGACGAGGATGACGTCCGCGTGATCGAAATCCTCGAGCGAGACAGTCCCCTTGCCGATGCCGATCGTGGGGGTCATGGCCGACCCGGAGGACTCGTGGCACATGTTGGAGCAGTCGGGCAGGTTGTTGGTGCCGATGGACCGCGCGAGAAGTTGGTACATGAACGCGGTCTCGTTGGCCGTCCGGCCGGAGGTGTAGAACACGCAGCGGTCGGGCGAGGTGGCGGTGACGTGCTCGGCCATGAGCGCGAACGCCTCCCGCCAGCCGATCGGCGAGTAGTGCTCGTCGCCGGGCCTGAGCACCACCGGCTCGGTGATCCGGCCCTGGTTGCCCAGCCAGTACTCGGTCTTGTCCCGCAGCTCGCGGATCGGGTGGGCGGCCCACCACTCGGGGGTCACCGTCCGGGTCGTGGACTCCTCGGCCACCGCCTTGGCGCCGTTCTCGCAGAACTCCGCCGGCCTGCGCGGACCGGTGATGGACTCGGGCCAGGCGCACCCGGGGCAGTCCGTGCCGCCACGGTGGTTGAGGCGGGCCAACGCCCGCGCCGTCCGGGTCGCCCCGGCCTGCGAGATCCCCCGCTCGAGCGCCACCGAGACGGCCTTGAGCCCCGCCGCGCTGGTCTCGGGTTCGCCGACCCGCAGGTCGTCCTCGTCGATGTCGGCGACGGGCGCGGACCGACGGATGCGGGGGACGAGGCTCATGGACCCATTGTGCGCCGGAACACACCGCGCCGCAGCCGCGGCCCGGGAGTGCGCGCGGTGCCGGATCAGTCGGCGACGCGCTCCGGATGGGTGTAGACGGTCGCGCGGTCGCCCCTGCTGAACCCGACCAGCGTCACCCCGGTCTCGGCGGCCAGGTCCACGGCCAACGACGAGGGGGCGCTGACCGCGGAGATCACCGGGATCCCCGCCATGGACGTCTTCTGCACGAGTTCGAACGAGGCACGCCCGGAGACCTGCAGGATCGTCTCCCGCAGCGGGAGCCGGCCCTCGCGCAGGGCCCAACCCACCACCTTGTCCACCGCGTTGTGCCGACCGACGTCCTCGCGCAGACAGAGCAGGTCGCCGTCGGGGGAGAACAGGGCCGCCGCGTGGACCCCGCCGGTGCGGCCGAAGACGATCTGGCCCTCGCGGAGCCGGTCGGGAAGGGAGAGCAGGACCGCAGCCCCGACCAGGGGGGTGGCCGGCTCGGCGGGGAAGTGGGTCGCCTTGCGCACCTCCGCGACCGAGTCGACGCCGCACACCCCGCAGGAGCTGGTCATGGCGGTCGCGCGGACGGACCGGGGCTCCGGGACATCCGGGGACAGGGTCACGGTGAGGGTGTTGTAGTCCTGCTCGGTGCGGCCGCTCACCGTGGTGCAGTAGCAGATCTCGGGGAGGTGGTCGCGGTGCCAGATCGCCCCCTCCGACACCAGGTAACCGGCGGCCAGGTCCATGTCGTCGCCCGGGGTGCGCATCGTGACGAGGTAGGGGCGTCCCCCGAGACGGACCTCCAGCGGCTCCTCCACCGCGAGGGTCGCCACCTCACGTCTGGCGTCACTGCCGGCGATGATCCTCCGCGCGGGGTGACGACTCGTCCGTCGTCCCATGGTGCAGAGGCTAGCCGGTGCCGGGTTCAGCCGCCGCCGCGGTCAGCCGGAGGCCCGGCGGGCCAGAGGTCAGCGCCGTTCGGTGGACCGGTGGGACACGCGCAGGACACCGGCGCCGCGGACGTCCCCCGCGTCGAGGTAGGCCAGGGCGTCGGGGGCCTCGTCGAGGCGGTACTCGTGGGTGGTGGGGCGGAGGGCGAGGCGCTCGGCCAGGGCGAGGAACTCCTCGCCGTCGGAGCGGGTGTTGCTCTCCACACTGGTCACCGTCCGCTCGTGGAACAGGTGCCGCTGGTAGTCGAGCCGGGGGATGTCGGAGAGGTGGATGCCGGCCACGGCCAGCGTCGCGCCGGGGGCGAGTGCCGCCAGGGCCACCGGCACGATCTCCCCCGCCGGAGCGAAGAGGATCGCGGCGTCGAGCGGGACCGGGGGGTGCTCGCGGGCATCACCGGCCGAGGCCGCGCCCAGGTCGAGCGCCAACCGGCGCGCGCCCTCACCCCGGGTGAGCACGTGGACCTCCGCCCCCTGCGCGAGGGCGAGTTGCGCGGTGAGATGGGCCGAACCGCCGAAGCCGTAGACGCCCAGCCTGCCGCCCGGCGGGAGCGCCGCACGCTTCAGCGCTCGGTACCCGATGATGCCCGCGCACAGCAGCGGCGCGGCCGAGAGGTCGTCGATCCCGTCGGGAAGGGCGTAGGCGAAGGCCTCGGGAGCCGTCGTGAACTCAGCGTAGCCGCCGTCGGCATCCCATCCGGTGTACCGGGACCGCGCGCACAGGTTCTCCCGTCCGGCTCGGCAGGCGCCGCAGCTACCGCAGGTCCCGCGCAACCAGGGGACGCCCACCCGGTCACCGGTGGCGAACCGGTCGGAGCCCGGCCCCGATCCGACGACCTCGCCGACGATCTCGTGTCCGGGGACCACCCGCGGTCGTCGGACGGGGAGGTCACCGGTGGTGACGTGCAGATCGGTCCGGCAGACCCCGCACGTGAGGACGCGGAGCAGAATCTCTCCCGGCCCGGGCTCGGGTACAGGGAGTTCGACGAGGTCCAGCGGCAACTCGGCGAGCGGGCCCGGCTCCCGGACCACCCAGGCACGCATCATCGTCATGATCCAGGTCACCTCGATCCCGCGGAGCGGTGACGCTGATCCTATCTCCGGCCGGGCGGCTCGGACCAGCCCCGGATGGGGATCGGACTCCTCGCCGGGATGGTCGGAACCGCGACGAGGTCAGGGACCCGCCCCCGGCGACACAAGTGGGGGGTCCCTGACCTCGTGGGATCAGATGTAGATGGCGGGGTCGATGTAGAACTGCGCGTCGCGCAGCTCCTCCTTCGACTCCTTGGCGGGCTTGGCGACGCCCGGGATGCCCACGACGATCGAGTTCGCGGGTGCGTCCTTGACCACCACGGCGTTGGCGCCGACCGAGGAGTCCGAACCGATCTCGACGGGGCCGAGGATCTTGGCCCCGGCGCCGACGGTCACGCGGTCGCCCAGGGTGGGGTGGCGCTTGACGTGCTTGAGCGAGACGCCGCCCAGCGTGACCCCGTGGTACAGCATGCAGTCGTCACCGATCTCTGCTGTCTCCCCGATGACCACGCCCATGCCGTGGTCGATGAAGAACCGTCGACCGATGGTGGCACCGGGGTGGATCTCGATGCCCGTGAGGAACCGGGTGAACTGGCTCAGGACGCGGGCCGCGAACCGGCCGGCCCCGCCGGCCTCCCACAGGCGGTGGGAGAGCCGGTGGGACCAGATAGCGTGCAGGCCGGAGTAGACGATCGCGTTCTCCACGTCTCCCCGGGCCGCCGGGTCGTGGGCACGCGCCGCGGCGAGATCCTCACGCAGGGTGCGCAGGATCCCCGCCGCGGGCGCGTCCGCGGTCGACGGAGTCGGGTCGGTCATCAGTCGCGGTAGTCCTCGAACAGCATGGTGGACACGTAGCGCTCGCCGTAGTCGCACACGATCACCACGATGGTCTTGCCGGCGTTCTCGGGACGCTTGGCCACCTCGAGCGCGGCCCACACGTTGGCACCGGAGGAGATGCCGGCGAGGATGCCCTCCTCGGTGCCGAGACGCTTGGCGATCCGCAGCGAGTCGTCGAGGGTGACGTCGATGACCTCGTCGTAGATGTCCCGGTTGAGGATCTCGGGGACGAAGTTGGCGCCCAGACCCTGGATCTTGTGCGGACCGGCCTTGCCCTCGGTGAGCAGCGGCGAGTCCTTGGGCTCGACGGCCACGATCTGGATGTCCGACTTCTGCTCGCGCAGGTACCCGCCGGCGCCGGTGATGGTTCCGCCGGTGCCGATGCCGGCGATGAAGATGTCGACCTCGCCGTCGGTGTCCTCCCAGACCTCGGGGCCGCTGGTCCGGCGGTGGACGTCCGGGTTGGCCGGGTTGGCGAACTGCCGGGCGAGGACCGCGTTCTCGCGGGTGGAGGCGACCTCCTCGGCCTTGGCCACGGCGCCCTTCATGCCCTCGGAGCCCGGGGTGAGGATGAGCTCGGCACCGTAGGCACGCATGACCGCACGGCGCTCGACCGACATGGTGTCGGGCATGACCAGGACGGACTTGAAACCGCGCGCGGACGCGACCATGGCCAGCGCGATGCCGGTGTTGCCGGACGTGCCCTCGACGATGGTGCCACCGGGCTTGAGGGCGCCGGAGGCGACCGCGTCGTCGATGATCGCGGCGCCGATGCGGTCCTTGACGCTGGCGGCCGGGTTGGCGGACTCCAGCTTGGCGAGCACGGTGGCCTGGAGGCCGTCGGTGAGGGAGTTGAGGCGGACCAGGGGCGTGTGGCCGATGGTCTCGGTGATGTCGGAGTAGATCTTCGCCATTGGTGAGTTCCGTTCTTCAGAATGAACCGATCTGTCTATCGGCAAGTGTACGTGATCCCGCACCCGTCCGGACCACGCCCGCGTGAAATGACGGGGCCGGCGAAATGCCGCAGCGCCCGGACCCCGTGGGGCCCGGGCGCTACCGGTCGAGGACTCAGTTGTCGGAGTAGAGCGCCTCGATCTCGCTGCCGAAGCGGTCGTGCACGACGTTGCGCTTGAGCTTGAGCGTCGGGGTGAGCTCACCGCTCTCCACCGAGAACTCCGCCGCGAGGATCTTGAACTTGCGGATGGACTCGGCGCGGGAGACGGACTTGTTGGCCTGGTCCACCGCGTCCTGGATGGCGCCGACCAGCTCGCCGTCCTGGAGCAGGTCCGCCACCTCGCCGGTCTTGCCGTGCTTGTCCCGCCACGCCGGGAAGGTCTCCTGGTCGATGGTGATCAGCGCTGCGATGTAGTTGCGGTTGTCACCCACCACGACGGCCTGGCTGATCAGCGGATCGGCCGAGAGGAGGTCCTCCATCTGGGACGGCGACACGTTCTTGCCGCCGGCGGTGACGATGAGGTCCTTCTTGCGGCCGGTGATCGACAGGTAACCGTCCGAGTCGAGCTCGCCGATGTCGCCGGTGTGGTACCACTCGCCGGTCCAGGACTCCTCGTTGGCCTTCGGGTTCTGCCAGTAGCCCTTGAAGAGGGTCTTGGCCTTGGCGAGGATCTCGCCGTCGTCGGCGATCTGGATGGTCACACCGGGGATCGGTCGACCGACGGTGCCGATCTTGGCCTGGCCGATCGGGTTGACGGTCAGCACGCCCGAGGACTCGGTGAGGCCGTAACCCTCGAGCAGGTCGAAGCCGGCGCCGCGGTAGAAGTGGCCGAGACGGGCGCCCAGGGGGCCGCCGCCGGAGATGATGCGGTTGCACTCGCCGCCCAGGGCGTCGTGGAGCTTCGAGTAGACCAGCTTGGAGAACAGCTTCTGCTTGAGCGCCAGGCCCGCGGACGGCTTCCCGCCGTCCTCGATGGCCGTGGAGTAGTCGATCGCGGTCTGCACCGCGGCCTTGAAGATCTTGGCCTTGGCGCCGCCGGCGGCCTCGGCCTTGCCCGCGGCGGAGTTGTAGACCTTCTCGAGCACGCGCGGGACCGACACGAGGAAGGTCGGGTGGATCTCCGCCAGTCGCTCGACGACCTTGGTCGTGTCGGGCTCGTGGGCCACGGCGACGCGCTTGTAGAAGCTGCTCACCTCGAGGATGCGTGCCAGCACGTGGGCCAGCGGCAGGAAGATCAGGGTGCGGCTATTGGGGACGAACGCGTCCTTGAGCTGCTCCTCGACCGACATCACGACGCCGGCGAACCCACCGTGCAGGATCTCGCAGCCCTTGGGGTTGCCCGTCGTGCCGGAGGTGTAGATGATGGCGCACCTGTCCTCGTGGCCCGTCGCCAGCGAGGCCTGCTCGACCTGCTCGTCGGTGACGTTCGCTCCCGCGGCGGTGAGCTGGGCGACCAGGTCGTTGTCGATGACCATGATGTCGCCGTTCCACTCGGTGCCGGACGTCAGCACCTCGCGGAGTTCGAGGTTCTCGACCACGGCGAAGGTCGCGCCGGAGTCGGTGAGGATCCAGTCGCACTGGCCCGACGAGGAGGTCTCGTAGATCGGCACGGTGACGGCGCCGACCGCCCAGGAGGCCCACGCGATGAGCGACCACTCGTAGCGGGTGTGGCTCATGATGGCCAGGCGGTCGCCGGGCTTGACGCCCCGTGCGATGAGGCCCTTGGCGACGCCCTTGACCTCTTCCAGGTACTGGGCGCAGGTGACCTCTTTCCAGTCGGTCCCGACGAGCCGCAGTACCGCGACGTCGTTCGGGGCCTCCTCCGCGTTCTTGAACACGAGTCGGCCGAGGTTCTCGACAGGGAAGGGCTTGGTTACTGGAGGGGTGGCGAACTCGGTCGTCATTGCGATCCTTAGGTCATGTGTGGCCTGTATCACTGGCAAGTGTAGAGGGTCGGCCGCAGTCCGTGTTCAGCACGGTCTATTTAGATCCGTTTATGAGGGGCGCGTCAGGTTCGTGATCCCGGTTACTGTGATACGGGTTACACTGACGACATGTTCGGGGGCACGGGACCCGCGGCGAGCCTGCTGGTGGCCGAGTCGTGGGAGCGCAGCAGGCATCGGGGTATCGACCCCACCGTGGTCGCGCCGTCGGTCGAGTTGGAGGGCCCGGACCTCTCTCGCCACGTGGCGGAGCACCGGATGGCGTCGGTCCTCCCGGTGGTCGAGTCGGTCCTCGTGCCTGGCGTGGTCTCCAGCGGGCACATCGTCGCCGTCGCGGACGAGCGGGGACGGTTGCTCCGCGTGATCGGTGACCGGGGCGTCCGGTCCCGCGCGGAGTCGATGGCGTTCATCCCCGGCGCGGTCTGGACGGACGAGGCGGTCGGGGCCAACGCGCCGGGGCTCGCGCTCCGGCACGACACGGAGGTGCGGGTCCGCGGGTCCGAGCACTATCTCGAGATGGCCCACGAGTGGAGTTGCGCGGCGGCGCCGGTCCACGACCCCGGGACGGGTGAGCTGATCGGGCTCATCGACGTCACCGGCCCGAGCAGTGCCGCCTCGGACCAGATGCTCGCCCTGATCCGGGCGACGGTGATGCTCGCCGAGGGGGAGCTGCGCACCGCCGCCGGCCTGGTCGTACCCCGTCGCGGCGGGGTCGACCGAGCCGACGGTGGGCGGTTCAGGCTGCGTGTTCTCGGTGCGGGGGCCGGCGTGCTCGACGGGGACGGTCCCGGGGTCGGCGGGCGCGCCCTGACCGGCAGGCACGCGGAGATCTGCGTGCTGCTCGACGCGCATCCGGAGGGGTTGACGGGCGGTGCGCTCGCGGAGCTGCTCGCCGACGACCGCCTGGACGAGGTCAGCGTGCGCGCCGAGGTCTCCCGCCTCCGGCGGGTGTTCGGGCCGGACGTGGTGGCGTCGAGGCCCTACCGTCTGGCCCCGGGTGCACTGGTCACCGACCTCCGCGAGGTCACGGACGCGCTCGACTCCGGCGACGTCATGAGGGCGGTCGCCTCCTACCCGGGACCACTCCT
Organism: Dietzia sp. CQ4; assembly: GCF_014145125.1. Lineage (NCBI taxonomy): Bacteria > Bacillati > Actinomycetota > Actinomycetes > Mycobacteriales > Dietziaceae > Dietzia > Dietzia sp. CQ4. Next base: position 9,187 of record NZ_JAALDZ010000313.1, read on the forward strand.
GCCGGCGTCGGACGCGCCCGGGGTGGCCGACCTGCGGCTCGAGGTCCATTCGATGGTGCGGGCCGCGGTGTTGTCCGCCGACCGTCTCCCCGTGCTCAGGGCCTGGGTCGGCGGCGCCGGGCGTGAGGATCTCGCCGCATGGCGGAGCCTGGCCCGGTCGCGGTACGCGGACGCCTCGACGATCGCGGCGGCCGAGGCGCGGTGTCGTGTCCTCGATCAGCGCTTCGGGGCGTGAGGGGCGCGGAGGCGGCGGTCGGCACCGAACCGGGCTCGACCCGTCCACTCGGGTAGGTGCATCGGTGCCATCCGGACCGTCCCCGGTGCGCCGGGTGGGCAGAACCCCGCGGTAGCTGTTCCGGACGGGGCGCCCGCCGGGCAAGAGTGATCGGTGTCACAATCACCGCCCCGCCGATGGTGGGGGTCGCTCGAGCAGGAGGCGCACGATGGCGATCGAACTGAATCAGATCTGGGACATGCCGATCAAGGAGTTCCACCCTCTCCCCAAGGCACTGTTGGGGGTGGGTGCACACGACATCCTCGGCGTGGAGGCCAAGAAGCTGGGGATGACCCGGGTCCTCATCATGACCACCGGACTGCGCGGCTCGGGCATCATCGAGGAGCTCAAGGGCAAGATCGAGTACCAGGGAATCGACGTCGTCGTCTTCGACAAGGTCGAGTCCAACCCCAAGGACTACAACGTCATGGACGCCGCCGCGCTCTACAACTCGGAGAAGTGCGACGGCATCATCTCGGTGGGCGGCGGCTCCAGTCACGACGCCGCCAAGGGCGCCCGCGTGGTGATCGCCCACGACGGCCGCGACATCAACGAGTTCCAGGGTTTCTCCAAGTCCACCAACTTCGAGAACCCGCCGCACATCGCGGTGTCCACCACCGCGGGCACCGGCGCGGAGACCTCGTGGGCGTACGTGATCACGGACACCTCGGACATGGACCACCCGCACAAGTGGGTCGCGTTCGACGACGCCAGCCTGGTCTCGCTGGCGATGGACGACCCGCTCCTCTACTACTCCTGCCCGCAGCACTTCACCGCGTACTGCGGTTTCGACGTCCTCGCGCACTGCTCGGAGCCGTATGTGTCCCGGCTCGACTTCGCCCCGTCGCTGGGCAACGCGCTGTACGCGACCAAGCTCGTGGCGGACAACCTCACGACGGCCGTGTACGACCCCCGCAACCTCGAGGCCCGGACCGGCATGATGAACGCGCAGTACATCGCGACGCAGGCGTTCAACTCGGGCGGCCTGGGCATGATCCACTCGATGTCCCACGCGATCAGCGCGTACTACGACACGCACCACGGTCTGAACAACGCCATCGCGCTGCCCCGGGTGTGGGAGTACAACCTGCCGTCGCGCTACCAGCGCTACGCCGAACTCGCGCCGCAGATGGGCGTGGACACCCGCAACATGACGACCGTCCAGGCCGCCGACGCGGCGGTGGAGGCCGCCATCCGGTTGTCGAAGGACGTCGGCATCCCGGACAACTTCAGCCAGATCACGCCCGGGCTGTACGAGAAGAACCAGATGGACACGGGCAAGTACAAGGGCAAGGGCGACAGGATCGACACCTCGGCGGAGAACATCCGCCGGATCGCCGAGCACATGATGGGGGACGCGTGCACCCCGGGCAACCCGCGTGAGTCCACGGTCGAGTCGCTGATCCCGATGGTCGAGCACGCCATGACCGGGTCGTACTGACCGGTCGGCGCGGCACCCCACCAGGACGTCCCCGGGGGCGGGCGAGCGGATCCGTCCCGCCCGTCCCCGGGGGACACCACCATCTCCCGAGAACGGAAAGGGCCCGACCATGGATGTCATCGAGGATCACCCCGACGACCTGAGTTCCGACGAGGTGGGGCCCGCGGACGCGGTGATCGACGTCGACGTCCTGGCGGAGGCCCTCCGCGGGACGGGGTACATCGTCGACCGTGAGCTGGCGACGGTCGTGCACCTGGCGACGGTCCTCGACAGGCCGCTGCTGCTGGAGGGGCCGGCCGGTGTGGGCAAGACCGAGCTGGCCAAGTCGCTCGCCTCCGCGTTCGGCCGTCGGCTGGTCCGGCTGCAGTGCTACGAGGGGCTCGACGACGCCCGGGCGCTGTACGAGTGGGACTACGCCAAGCAGCTGCTCCACGTCCAGATGCTCCGGGACCGGATCACGGCGGAACTGGCGGTGCACGAGGATCTCGCCGCGGCCTCGGCCGCGCTGGCGGAGATGGAGGTGGGGATCCACGGCGAGGACTTCCTGGTGACCAGGCCGTTGCTCGAGGCGATCACGTCCGAGGACCCGGTGGTCCTGCTCATCGACGAGATCGACCGCACGGAGGAGTCGCTCGAGGCGATGCTGCTCGAGGTGCTCGCGGAGAAGCAGGTGACGATCCCGGAGCTCGGCACCTACCGCGCACGCACGACGCCCTGGGTGGTGCTCACCTCGAACGACACCCGGGAGCTGTCCAGTGCCCTCAAGCGCCGGTGCCTGCACTTCCACGTGGACTTCCCGGACGCCGCGCGGGAGACGGAGATCGTCCGGTCCCGCGCTCCGGAGGTGCCGGAGTCGGTGGCGGCCGACGTGGTGGACAAGGCACGCCGCCTGCGCGAGCTGCCCCTGCGCAAGGCCCCGTCGATCTCCGAGGTGGTGGACGCGGCGCGCGCCGCGTCGGTGTGGGGTGGAGACGGCCCGGAGCTCGGCTGGGTCCTGTCCGCCGCTCTCCTGAAGTACCGGTCCGACGACGATGTCGCCCGTGGCGTTCTCGGCGCTGGGGCGGCCCCGGGCGAGGAGCCGGCGGGTGGCGGTCGGGACATGCGGGCGGCCGCCGACGTGACCGGGGCGTCGACCTCCGCCGCGTTCGGGGCCG
>NZ_JAALDZ010000314.1:0-10570 GCF_014145125.1 Dietzia sp. CQ4
AGATCGTGGGGCGCATGGTGGGGAGTCTAGGCAGTCGGCCGCGCCGGCGGGCGGACCGACGCGGCCGCCGCAGGCCTCGGGTCGCAGTGTCCTGTACCTAGCAAGTGCTTGGTTGGTAGGGTGGCCGAATGACCAGCACGACCAGACGTGAGGAGCTCCTGGCGATCGCCGCCGGGCTCTTCGCCGAGCGCGGCCTCCGCGCCACCACCGTGCGAGACATCGCCGACGCGGCCGGCATCCTCTCGGGCAGCCTGTACCACCACTTCTCGTCCAAGGAGGCGATCGTAGACGAGATCCTCCGCGGATTCCTCGACTCGCTCTTCGGTGACTACCAGCGGATCGTCGACGCGGGGTCGTCGCCCCGGGAGACCCTCGAGGGGCTGGTGCGCGTCTCGTTCGAGGCCATCCACCGCCACCGCGACGAGGTGGCCATCTACCAGGACGAGCTCAAGCATCTCCGGGGCAATCCGAGGTTCGACTACCTCCGCGAGCGCAACACCGAGTTCCGCGAGATGTGGACCGACGTGCTGAGTCGGGGAATGGAGTCCGGGGAGTTCCGTCCCGACCTCGACATCCGGCTCACCTACCGGTTCCTCCGTGACACGGTCTGGGTGGCAGTGCGCTGGTACCGGCCGGAGGACGCCGACGACCACGCCGCGATCGCGGACCAGTACCTGCGCATCGTGCTCGACGGCCTGGCCGACGACTGATCAGCACCATCCCATCCTGATCTCATACCCCCACGAGGAGACACATGACCAGCGTGACCGGCCGCGAGGCCTACGTGATCGACGCAGTCCGGACGCCCGCGGGCAAGCGCGGCGGCAGCCTGTCCGGCCAGCACCCGGCGGACCTGGGCGCGCACGTCATCCGCGCCGTCGTCGAGCGCACGGGGATCGACCCGGAGGTCGTCGACGACGTGATCTTCGGTTGCGTGGACGCCATCGGCCCCCAGGCGGGCAACATCGCGCGCTCCGCGTGGCTCGCGGCGGGGATGCCCCTCGGCGTGCCCGGCACGACCGTCGACCGCCAGTGCGGATCCAGCCAGCAGGCCATCCACTTCGGGGCCCAGGGGATCATGTCCGGGACCCAGGACGTGGTGCTGTTCGGTGGAGTCCAGAACATGAGCGCCCTGCCCATCTCGTCGGCCATGCTGGCGGGTCGCGAGTACGGGTTCGACGACCCGTTCACCGGCTCCACCGGGTGGGTCGAGCGCTTCGGCGCCCAGGAGATCTCGCAGTTCAACGGCGCGCAGATGATGGCCGACAGGTGGGACATCTCCCGCGAGGAGATGGAGCAGTGGGCGCTGCAGTCGCACTCCCGCGCCCGCGCCGCGATCGCCGAGGGCCGGTTCGCTGGTGAGTACGTTCCGCTGGCCGGACTCGAGTCGGACGAGACCACCCGTGAGACCACACTCGAGAAGATGGCCTCACTGCCGGTGCTCGCCGAGGGAGGGTCCCTGACCGCCGCGGTGGCGTCACAGATCTCCGACGGGGCGTCCGCGGGGCTGCTCGCGTCCGCGGAGGCGGTGGAGAAGTACGGCCTGACGCCGCGGGCCCGGATCCACCACCTCACCGTGCGCGGCGACGATCCGGTGATGATGCTCTCCGCGCCGATCCCCGCCACCCGGTGGGCCCTGGAGAAGACCGGACTGACGATCGACGACATCGACGTGGTGGAGATCAACGAGGCGTTCGCCCCCGTCGTGTTGGCCTGGATCAAGGAGATCGGCGCCGACCCGGCCCGGGTGAACCCCAACGGCGGCGGCATCGCCCTCGGTCACCCGCTCGGTGCCACCGGCGCGAAACTGTTCGCCACACTCCTGAACGAGCTCGAGCGCACCGGCGGCCGCTACGGCCTGCAGACGATGTGCGAGGGCGGCGGCACCGCCAACGTGACGATCATCGAGCGCCTGGACACCTGACGGCTCAGCTGCGGCTCCATAACGGGACGGGCCCCGCACCGACTGGTGCGGGGCCCGCGTGCGTGTGCTGTCAGTTCTCGGTGTCGCCGGCCGCCGAAAGGGTGTCGAGGCCGAGGTCGCCCCCGCCGCCGAGCAGGCCGAGGACGCTGCCGAGGCCGCTGTCATCGCCCTCGCCGGTGGCGGCGGAGAGCGTTCCGAGCGCGTCGCCGTCGGAGGACAGTCCGCCGAGGCTGCCCTGGATCGCGTCGAGCGGGTCGCCGACGAGCACGGGCCCGGCGACATCCGATCCGCCGATCAGGCAGTAGGTGACCACGGCGTACACGTTGGACTGCACGGTGGCCGACACCGTGACGTCAGTGAGCGTCACGCTGGCGATCGGGGAGGGCAGGAGGCCGCCGGTCTGGAGGAACGTCACGTCGGAGAAGCCGTTGACCAGGTTGGAGATCGCGTTGAGGTCCAGGTTCGAGAGCGCCTCGAGCTGCGTGAGGAGGGCCGGAGCACTCGACGTGGGGACGACCGCGGCGACACACGTGTCCGCATCGACCAGGAAGTCCTTCTCGAAGGTGACGGAGACGGTGTTGCCGTTGACCACGGGCGCGGCGGCGGTGGCGGCGGACGCGGCGCCGGCGCCGGCGATTGTCAGGGCGGCGGTGGCGCCGAGGACGGCGGCGGTGCGGACTGCGGTATGGGGGGAGGTCATAGTGTTCTCCTGAGGGTGCGGGGTGGGGTCCGCGGGTGGCGGACAACGACTCTCAGAGTAGGCCAAGAAAGTCCTGAGGAAGTGCTGATTCGGCGAACACGACCGCACCCGCCGACGTGTGCGGTCGGCGGGTGCGTGAGAGAAGTTGCCCGTGGGTCGGGTGGGGTTGCGAGTGGCGTCTACGGCCCCAGGTCCCGCAGGGTCTCCAGTCGCTGATGCGCCTGGGCCATGATCCGCTGGATCAGCTCGTCGCAGCTGGGCAGGTCCTCGATCATGCCCACGACCTGACCCGAGGCCAGAACACCGGCCTCGGTGTTCCCCTCGACGAGGCCGGCCTTGAGCAGCATCGGGGTGTTGGCGGCCATGACGATCTGCTGCCACGTGCGGTCGGACGCCTTCTTCATGTTGAGGCCGTCCCTGGCGAGTGCCTGCCACCTCATGCCCGTCATGGACTTGAACTTGTTGGCGTTCTGGACGGCCGCCAGCATCCCCTTGACGGGGCTGCCCGACTCCAGGGCGTTGACCAGGCCGGTACGCAGGACGCGGTGCGGCATGCCGTCGACACGGGTGGAGACGACGGTGTCCTGCAGCCCCTTCTCCAGGTACTGCTGCTTGACCGCGTCCGGGACGCGGGAATCGCTGGTGAGCAGGAACCGCGTGCCCATCGCGACGCCGGCGGCGCCGTAGGCCAGCGCGGCCACCAGGCCGCGGCCGTCGAAGAACCCTCCCCCCGCGATCACCGGGATGGAGGTGTTCCCGGCCCCGCCCAGCGCGTCGATGACACTCGGCAGCAACAGCGTCGTGGCCACCGGGCCGGTGTGTCCACCGCCCTCGCCGCCCTGGACGATCACCGCGTCGGCGCCCCACGAGGCCACCTTGACGGCGTGCTTGGCCGCACCGATGGAGGGGACGACGACGAGGCCGTTCTCCTTCAACCTGGCGATCAGTTCCGGCTTGGGCGCGAGCGCGAACGAGGCGGCCCTGACCCCGTGACGGATCATCAGCTCGCACCGCTCGGCGGCGTCCTCGGCGTCCGCGCGGAGGTTGACCCCGAAGGGCCTGGTGGTCAGCTCCTTGGTGCGGACGATGGCGTTCTCGAGCTCCGCGTACGTCATGGTGGCGGAGGCGATGATCCCCAGCCCCCCGGCGTTGGCGGTGGCCGCGGTGAGCTCCGGACCGGACACCCACCCCATCCCCGTCTGGACGATCGGGTACTCGACGCCGACGAGCTCGGTGAAGGCCGTGGTGATGGTGGGGGCGTTCACGCGGCCGGCACCTCGCGGTCGCGGAATCCGCGTGGGTCGAGGACCTCGCGGATGAGGCGGAGCTCCTCGGCGGACGGGTCGCGGGTGACCCCCGCCTCGGCCAGCCCTTCGATAGCGAACCCGGTGTTGTCCGCGACCTCCTCGGCGGTCACCCCCGGATGCAGGCTCACCGCGCGCATCCCGCGATCGGATCCGGTGAAGTCGAACACCCCCAGGTTGGACACCACCCGGTGGAGGTGGTGGTAGCGGAACGCCGGATCACCCTCGTCATACCGGTCGTAGCCCACGCCGCAGACGATGTCGACCTTCTCGGTGAAGACGCGGGTGGAGTGCTTGCCCACCCAGTAGCTGGTGGCGTGGTTGATCGAGTTGCCCGGGGCGCCGCGCAGGCCGAACATCTGCCGCGCGGGTTTCTGGACGTCGTCGCCGAAGGCCGAGAGGTTCTGGTTGCCGAACCGGTCGATCTGGTTGGCGCCCATGACCACGTGGCGGGTGCCGGCCTGGAGGACGTCGAACACGCGGGGGAACGGGATGTACCCCTCGAAGTCGATGACCTTGCCCAACGGCGGGGTCTGGGCCAGGAAGCGGTACTCGCCGTCGGTGATGAGCAGGTCCGGCTCGGTGGTGAGACGGGCGAGGCGGGCGCCGATGGTGGCCATCGGCGTCATGGGGGAGGCGAAGATCTCGCCGGCACCGGCGAAGATCTCCGCGCATGCCACGGCGCAGTACTCGGCCCGGCTGACGGACTGGGTGGTCGTGTCGGTCATCACTTGGCTCCCTTGTCTGCGGCGGCGGCCTTCTCCGCGAACGCGGCGACCGCCTTCTGGTAGTCCTCCTCGGACCCGGACAGGAACTCGGAGACGAACGCGTCCCAGGAGTCCTGGTCCTTGGCCGCGGAGGCGTAGTGCCGCTGGAACGCCTCATCGCGGCCGTAGCCGCCGGCGAACGTGAAGTGGGCGCCGTTCGGCGCTTCGGAGACGGTGTCGACGAACATCCGGCTCAGGAGCATGCGCTGCGGGCCCACCTCGTTCATCAGCGCATCCGCCGACTCCACGACCTCGTCGACCTCGAGGAGGACCGTGTCCGCGGACATCGCGTAGAGGTCATCGAAGTAGCCGTCGACGCCCGTGAACGCGGCGTTGCCGTGCCTGTCGGCCTTGTCCAGGTGGATCAGGGCGGCGTCCAGACGCAGGGCCGGCATCGCCACCAGGGTCTCCGTCTGGCCGTCGACGAGGTAGGGGGAGTCGACGGTCTTGAGCTCGTCGCCCCAGAACCGGAAGACGTCCGAGCCGAGACCGGCGCGCGTGGGCAGGAACGGCAGGCGGTGCGCCGCGGCGGTGAGGCCGGCGCGGACCATGCCCTCGTCCATCTCGCGGGAGACGATCGCCCCCTCGGTGCGTCGGCGGGCGAACCAGGGGTCGTAGAACGGCGCGGAGTCCAGTGAGACGAAGCCGTAGTAGGCCTTGGAGACCTTCCCGGCCGAGCACAGCAGCCCCAGGTCCGGGCCGCCGAAGGTGACGACGGTGAGGTCGGTCAGGTCCTCGCGGCGCAGGATCGCGCGGACGAGCGCCATCGGCTTGCGCCGCGAGCCCCACCCGCCGATGCCGATGGTCATGCCGCTGGAGAGGCGTCCCACGGCCTCGTCGAGACTGGTGCGCTTGTCGCGCGGGGTGGGGGTCGTCGTCACTTGTTCTCGCCCGTCCTCTCGGCTCTGTTGTCTCGTCTGTCCAGGTTGCGGCCCGTCTTGACGAACTCATCCCGGTGCTCGTCGGCCACGCCGGCGAGGTTGAGTTCGAAGGTGAAGCCCTGCTCCATGCGGTACGAGGTCTTCACGTCGACCGGGTCGATGTGGTTGATGGCTTCCTTGGCCGCGCGGATCACCCGGGTGTCCTTGGCGGCGATCGTCTCGGCGAGGTCGCGCGCCGCCGCGTCCAGCTGGTCACGGGGTACCACCTCGTACACCGTCCCCCACGAGTGGAGCTGCTGGGCGGTGACGTTGCGCGACGTGAAGTACAGGGTGCGCATCATGTGCGCGGGGACCATGCGCGCCAGGTGGGTCGCGGCGCCGAGGGCTCCCCGGTCCACCTCGGGCAGTCCGAAGACCGCGTCGTCGGAGGCGACGATGCAGTCGGCGTTCCCCACGAGTCCGATGCCGCCACCGACGCAGAACCCGTTCACCGCGGCGATCACGGGGACCGCGCATTCGTAGACCGCGTTGAAGGCCACGTAGCACCCACGGTTGGCCGCCAGCAGGTGGTCGAAACCCTCGAAGTCCTGCATCTCCTTGATGTCGACGCCCGCGTTGAACCCCCGGCCCTCGGCACGGAGGATCACCACGTGCACCTCCGGGTCGCGCCCGGCGGCGAGGATCTGCTCGCCGAGTTCGAACCACCCCGCTGACGGGATGGCGTTGACGGGGGGAAAGTCGACGGTGACGGTCGCGATGCCGTCCGATCCCTTGTCGACACTGATGCCCATGGTGCTCCCTTCGCACGCCGCCGCTGTGCTTCAGCGGTCGGGTGACTAACCAAACGCTTGCTTGGTAGGCTAGCACGCATGTCGAACATCGATCTGGGTCTGGCGGGCAGGGTCGTCCTCGTCACGGGCGGCGTCCGTGGCGTCGGCGCGGGGATCAGCAGGGTCTTCCGCGAAGCCGGCGCCGTCGTCGTCACCTGCGCGCGGCGCCCCGCCGACGACGGGTCCGACGTCGCGGATCTCGAGTTCCACTCCGTCGACCTCCGGGACCCCGACGCGGTGCGTGCGATGGTCGACCGGATCGTGGAACGACACGGTCGGTTGGACGTGGTGGTCAACAACGCCGGCGGCGCGCCGTTCGCCCTGGCGGCCGACGCCAGCCCCAACTTCCACTCCAAGATCATCGCGCTGAACCTCCTGTCCGCCCTCACGGTGGCCCAGGAGGCGAACCGGGTCATGCAGCCGTCCGGCGGGGCGATCGTCAACATCTCGTCGGTCTCCGGCCACCGGCCCTCGCCCGGGACCGCCTCGTACGGCGCCGCCAAGGCGGGCATCGACTCGCTCACGCAGTCGCTCGCCGTCGAGTGGGCGCCCGCCGTGCGGATCAACTCCGTGGTGGTGGGCCCGGTCAAGACCGAGCTCGCCGAGATGCACTACGGGGACTCCGACGGTGTGGCCGCGGTCGACGCCACGATCCCGATGGGCCGGATGGCCGACCCGCGGGACGTGGGCCAGGCGGCCGCGTTCCTGGCCTCGCCGTTGGCGGCCTACATCACGGGTGCCGAACTCCTGGTCCACGGGGGTGGCGAGAAGCCGGCGTTTCTCTCGGCGGCCAACGCCAACACCAGTCCCTGACATCACCGAACATCTATCCAAGGAGAACCATGGGAATCTGCGACGGACGCGTCGTCATCGTCACCGGCGCCGGCCGCGGGATCGGCCGGGAGCACGCCCTGGCCTTCGCGGCCGAGGGAGCCAGGGTCGTGGTGAACGACCTCGGCGCCGGTCTCGACGGATCGGACGTGGGGGAGTCACCGGCCGAGCAGGTGGTGGAGGAGATCCGGGCAGCCGGAGGCGAGGCGGTGGTCAACGGTAACGACATCTCCTCGTGGGAGGGGGCACGCGAACTCGTCCAGCAGGCGATCGACCACTTCGGCGGTCTCGACGTGCTGGTCAACAACGCCGGCTTCCTCCGGGACAAGATGCTCGTCGGCATGGGAGAGCAGGACTGGGACAACGTGATCAACGTCCACCTCAAGGGCCACTTCGCGCCGCTCCGGCACGCCGCCGAGTACTGGCGCGCGGAGTCGAAGGCCGGCCGGCCCCGCCAGGCCCGGGTGATCAACACCTCGTCGGGAGCCGGGCTGTTCGGTTCGGTGGGACAGGGCAACTACGCCACCGCGAAGGCCGGGATCGCGCTGCTGACCATCCAGACCGCCGCCGAGATGAAGGGGTACGGCGTGACCGCCAACGCCATCGCCCCCGCCGCGCGTACCCGGATGACCACCTCCGCCGGGGAGGGAATGGCCTCTCAGATGGCCGCGCCCGAGGACGGGTCCTTCGACGCCATGGACCCGGCCAACGTCTCGCCGCTCGTCGTGTGGCTGGGGTCGGCGGAGTCTGCCGAGGTCACCGGTCGGGTGTTCGAGGTCGAGGGAGGAAAGGTCACCGTGTGCGACGGGTGGCAGCGCGCCGCGTCCGAGGACAAGGGTGCCAAATGGGACCCGGCAGAGCTGCGGTCCGTGGTGCCGCGACTGCTCTCCGAGTCGCCCGCGCCCGTGCCCGTGTACGGCGCCCGCTGAGCCCGCCGGTCTGAACCGCGCCCGGCCTGAACTGCGCCCGGCCTGAACTGCGCCCGGCCTGAACTGCGAGAAGGAGCCCCGCACCAGCTCGGTGCGGGGCTCCTTCTCCGGTCCCGGGCTCAGCGCCCGGTATCGGGTGACTCAGTTCTCGGGATCCGGGCAGTCCTGCGCGTGAACCGATCCCGCGTTCGCGAGCTGGTCGACCTGCTCCTGCGGCAGGTCGCAGATCGTGGGCAGCGGCGGCAGGCCGGGCATCGGGGGCAGGGCGGGGAGCGCCACGCCACCATTGATCGCGGCGCCCGCGAGGACGAGCGTGCCGCCCAGGGACAGGACCGGAAGCAGGGCGATTCCCGAACCGCTCTCGCCGCCCAGGCTGGCCGCGGCCTCCAGGGAGCTGAGCGCGCCCATCTCGGACCCGAGGTTCGTCGATCCGACGCCCTGGAGAGAACCGTTCTCCAGCGAACCGGTCAGCGCGGTGAGCGAGCCGTTGACCGCGGTGAGGTCACCGAAGGAGCCGGTCAACACCTCGGCGCTGCCACCGGTGGATCCGGTGATCAGGTCCGAACTCTGGCCCGTGGAGCCGCTGTTGCCCGAGAGGGATCCGGAGACCTCCTCGATGGAGCCGGACAGTGCGGGCAGGATCCCGCCCTCGGCGATCGACCCGATGATCGGGTCGGCGGAGTTGCTCTCCACCGAGCCGGCGAGCTGGTTGGCGGAGCCGTTGGTCAGCGACCCGGCGATCCCGTCGCCGACGAGCTCGGCGGAGCCGCCGATGCCCTCGGTCGAACCGTCCGGGAAGTTGGCGGACAGCGGCGGGAGTTCCGCGGACCCGCCGAGGAAGTTGAGCTCGGTCGACAGCGGGGTCATCCCCAGCGAGCCCATGCCCTCGGAGCCGGTGAGCGGCGCGAGATCAGAAGAGGTGAACTCCGCGGAACCACCGAGGAGATCGAGCTCCGTGGAGAGCGGGGTCATGCCGAGGGAACCGACCTCGGTGGAGCCGAACTCGGCGGATCCTCCGAGGAGGTCCGTGGACAGCGGGGTCATGCCGTCCGATCCCACGTCACCCGAACCCACCAGCAGTTCGGTCGACAGAGGGGCCATGCCGGCGGAGCCGACGAGCGGGGCCAGGTCGGACGAGGTGAAGCCCGCGGACCCACCGAGCAGGTCGGTGGACAGGGGGGCCATGCCGGCGGAGCCGACGAGCGGGGCCAGGTCGGAGGAGGTGAAGCCCGCGGAGCCGCCGAGCAGGTCGGTGGACAGCGGGGTCATGCCGGCGGAGCCGAGCTCGGTGGAGCCGAACTCCGCGGAGCCGAACTCTGCGGAGCCGCCGAGCAGGTCGGTGGACAGGGGGGCCATGCCGGCGGAGCCGACCTCGGTGGAACCGAACTCCGCGGAGCCGCCGAGCAGGTCCAGCTGGGTGGACAGCGGGGAGAGGTCGGAGGAGGTGAAGTCCGCGGAGCCGCCGAGCAGGTCGGTGGACAGCGGGGCCATACCGAGCGAACCGACGTCGGTGGAGCCGAACTCGGCCGAGCCGCCGAGCAGGTCGGTGGACAGCGGCGGGAGCTCGGACGAGGCGGGGAGTTCGGCGGAGCCGCCGAGGAGGTCGGAGGACAGGGGCATCATGCCGAGGGAGCCGATATCCGTCGATCCGAACTCGGCGGAACCACCGAGCAGATCCGTGGACAGCGGGGCCATGTCCGCGGAACCGATCTCCGACGACCCGCCGAGCAGGTCGGAGCTGCCCGGAATCTCGGACGACCCGCCGAGGAGATCGGAGCTGCCCGGAATCTCGGACGACCCGCCGAGCAGGTCGGAGCTGCCCGGCAGTGCCGAGGAGCCGCCGAGGGGATCGGAGCTCAGAGCGGGGAGGTCGGCCGAGCCACTGAGCGGATCGAGGCCGGCAGAGCCCCCGGCGAGGTCGCCGGCGGACCCGGTGAACGGGCCGAGAATCGGACCGATCGCATCGATGACACTGCCGAGATCCTGCGCGTTCGCCGTGCCTTGGACTCCGGCGGTGGCGAGCAGGAATGTCGCCGCGACCGCGGCGGCCCTGTTGGGCTTGTTCATGGGGGAGGTCCTTTCGGTGGTGTGACCCCTCGGACGACCGGGACCGTGTGGTCCCAGGTCCGGTCTTCTAACCCCGATAAGAATCCTCTAAGGCTGAGTGGGTGTCAACGGTTTGCTCAGGAAGTGGTGCGCAAGTGACTAATGAGGTGATATGAGGTTGATAAACACTCGTCAACACCTGTGTGCCGAGTAAACGAACACCCAGAACCGTGGGGTCGACCACGCGTCGGGGCGGGGTCGCCGCCCCGGGCCGCGGGGAGGGGGAATCGGGATCTCTGCGACCGGATGGACATCCGGGTGGACGACAGCGGCCGGGGCCTCTCGGAAGGAGAGGCCC
>NZ_JAALDZ010000315.1:0-9612 GCF_014145125.1 Dietzia sp. CQ4
TGCCGGCGTCAGCCGAGCGGTTCGCAGATCACCACCGGGATGACCCTGCTCGTGTTGGCCTGGTACGAGGCGAAGTCCGAGTAGCGCTCGACGAGGCGGGGCCAGAGTTCGGCACGCTCCTGCGCGGTCGCCTCCCTCGCCCTCATCGCTCGGGTCCTTCGCCCGACCTGGATGGTGACCTCGGGATTCACCAGGATGTTCCGGTACCACTGCGGGTGCTTGGGCAGCCCGCCCTGGGAGGCGACCAGCAGGACCCGGTCACCGTCCGGGAGGTGGAGCAGCGGCACCGTGCGCGGTTCGCCGGATTTGCGTCCCGTCGTTGTCACCAGGCAGACCGGAACCGGTGCCTTCAGTGCCGATCCCACCCTCCAGTTGCCACCGATACGGCCGCCGGAGACGCGGTACGTCCAGGTGTTGACGCGGGACATCACCTTGATGATGCCGAGGACCCACGGCTTGGAGCGCCGGGGATCGTCCACGCCGGTCTCCACCCCGGGGTGACTCTCGCTCACTTGGACCCCGACAGCGGCGCGCGGACGATCACGTGCTTGCCCGGGAAGAACGCCGCCAGCTCGCGTCGGCTCTCCTTCAGCGCGGCCAGACCGAAGCCCTTCTTGCGCTCCTTGGGGTGGATCCAGATGGCCACGTCGACATCGCCGTCGTCGATCTGCTCACCGAACACCAGGCCCACCGGCTGGTCACGGGAGGTGTCCACGGCGACGAACCACATGGCCGACTCGGCCTCGACGCGCCGCAGTCCCTCGCGCAGTTCGGCCTCGGTCCTCTTCTCGTCCCACGCGCCTCCGGTCGCGGAGGTCTCGTCCGAGGACCGGGAGTGGAAGAGGGACCTGTGGTGCTCCGAGTCGCGGAACGGGTGCAGGGTGAAGCCGCCCGGCCCGGTGGGGGCGGAGGAGTCGCCCGGTTGTCCCAGAAGGTTCTCCAGCGGCGCCCGGAGTACTGCTTCGGCCTCCTCGGAGGGGATGGAGAGGAGGTCGGCCAGTGCCGCTGCGGCATCCTGCCTGGAGTCCGCTGACGCGAGGGCCGCGAAGACCTCGCTCCTGCGGGCCGCGGCCGTCTCGATGGCGTTGCTGCTCATGTCAGATCCTCTCGATGATGCTCGCCGAGGCCTGGGCGCCGCCCGCGCACATCGTGATGAGGGCGCGGTCGCCGTCCGTGCGCTCGAGCTCGTGCAGGGCGGTCGTGATGAGCCTAGCGCCGGTGCTGCCGACGGGATGTCCGATCGCGATGGCGCCGCCGTTGACGTTGACCTTGTCCATGTCCGGCCCGTGGACCTGCGCCCAGCTGAGCAGCACGGAGGCGAACGCCTCGTTGCACTCGAAGAGGTCGAAATCGGAGATGGACATCCCCGACCGGTCGAGCACGCGCTGGGTGGCCTGGACGGGGCCGTCGAGGTGGTACTCGGGCTCGCCGCCGACCAGCGCCTGGTGGACGATCCGCGCGCGGGGCCTGAGCCCGTGGGCCTTGGCGACGTCCTCGTCCATGAGCAGCACCGCGGCCGAGCCGTCGGACATCTGGCTGGAGGTGCCGGCGGTGTGCAGGCCGCCCTCCAGGACCGGCTTGAGGCCGGCGAGCGCGTCCGCGGTGGTCTCGCGCAGGCCCTGGTCCCGGGTGACGGACACCGTCTCGCCGGTGTAGGTGCCGTCCTTGAGGCGTTCGGGGGCGTCGACCGCGAAGGTCTCGCGGTCGAAGCGTCCCTCGTCCCACGCCCGCCTGGCGTTGGCCTGGGATCGGACGCCGAGCTCCTCGAGCTGCTCGCGGGTGATCCCCCGGCGTGCGGCGATACGGTCCGCGGCGGTGAACTGGTCGGGCAGATCGAGCTCCCAGTCGTCCGGCCGCGGCATCCCGTTCTCCCCGTTACCGACCGCCGCGCGCAGGGCGATCCAGCTCATCGACTCCACTCCGCAGGCGATCCCGACATCCATCGCGCCGGCGTGGATGAGGTTGGCGATGAAGTGGTTGGCCTGCTGAGCGGACGAGCACTGGCAGTCGATCGTCGTGCACGCGGTCTGCCACGGCAGTCCGGAGGCGAGCCACGCGCCGCGGGTGACGTTGTTGCCCTGCGCGCCGGCCTGGGTGACACAGCCGCCCACGACCTGCTCGACCAGCGACGCGTCGATCCCGGCGCGCCGGATGACCTCCTTCTGGGAGGCGCCCAGCAGGTGTGCGGGGTGCAGGCCCGACAGTGCGCCGCGAGCCTTGCCGATCGGGGAGCGAACGGCCTCGACGATGACGGGATTGCCCATGGTGGTCCTTCCGGGTGACCGGGCCCGATGAAAACAGGGACCCGGGGGGAACGTGTTCTAGTATGGTGGGTGGAACGTGTTCTAGATTACCGCTCGGGTCCCGGGTTCGCAGTATCCCGGGGTCGTCGGTCGACGAGCACGAGACGCATCCGACGCGGTCAAGGAGTACCAGTGCAGGCAGTCACCATCCCCGAGGGTTTCGACTTCACGGACCCGGAGCTCTACGAGAAGCGGCTCCCGCATCCGGAGTGGGCTCACCTCCGTCGCACCGAACCGATCCGGTGGTGCGCCAACGAGCCCGGGGCCGACGGCTTCGACGACCACGGGTACTGGGTGGTCACCAAGCACGAGGACGTCAAGGAGATCTCCCGGCGCACCAACGAGGTGTTCTCCACCTTCGAGAACACCGCGATCCCGCGCTTCGCACCGGGCACCGAGCGCGAGATCGTCGAGCTGACCCGCCTGCTGTTCATCAACCAGGACGGTGAAGAGCACAAGAAGTACCGGCGCACCATCTCCAAGGGCTTCACCCCGCGCAACATCGAGAAGCTCCGGGACCACCTCGCCGAGAAGGCGCGGGTCATCGTCGAGACCGCGGCCGCCAAGGGCAGCGGCGACTTCATCACCGAGGTGGCCTCCGAGCTGCCTCTGCAGGCGATCGCCGAGCTCATCGGCATCCCCCTCGAGGACCGGCATCAGATCTTCGAGTGGTCCAACCAGATGACCAGCTACGACGTACCCGGCAAGGTCGAAGAGTCGCAGATGGCCAACGCCATGGTCCTGTCCTATGCGCAGGACCTCGCTGCCAAGCGCGAGATCGATCCCCGTGACGACCTGGTCACCAAGCTCATCCAGGCCGACATCGACGGCGAGAGGCTCACCGCCGACGAGTTCGGTTGGTTCGTGGTGCTGTTGGCCGTGGCCGGCAACGAGACCACCCGCAACGCCACCACACACGGGATGGTCGCCTTCCTCGACAACCCCGACCAGTGGGAGCTGTTCAAGGCCGAGCGCCCCGCGACCGCGTACGACGAGATCCTCCGCTGGGCCTCGCCGATCACGTCGTTCCAGCGCACCGCCACCGAGGACGTCGAGATCGGGGGCGTGACCATGAAGAAGGGCGACCGCGCCGCCATCATGTACGGCTCGGCGAACTTCGACGAGGACGTTTTCGAGGACCCCTTCTCGTTCAACATCCTGCGCGATCCCAACCCGCACCTGAGTTTCGGCGGGAACGGCCCGCACTACTGCATCGGGGCGAACCTGGCCAGGCTGCAGATCGAACTGATCTTCAACGCCATCGCCGATCACCTCCCCAACCTGGAGGCCCTCGGGGAGCCCTCCCGCATCCGCTCGGGGTGGCTCAACGGCATCACCGAGTGGTCGGTCGACTACAAGTGCCCGGTCATGCGCTGACAACCCGAGCCCCCACACACGGCCCGGCCCACGGCCCCGACCCCGCCTTCTCGCCAGGCCGGGTCGGGGCCGCGGTTCTCTCCGGGCGGGCCTCGTCGTCATCCCTCGGAGAGGCTCCATCGATTAGGCCGAACCCCGTCGGGCGGAGGCCGGAGGAGGCAGTGTGAAAGACATGCTCGACCACCGCTACGTCGACCGCGACGGCGTCCGTCTCCACTACGTCGTCGCCGAACCGGACACGGCATCCGCGGACGGCCACCCTGGTTCCGCGGACGGCCCCCCGGGCACCGTGGTCCTCCTCCACGGTTTCCCGCACTTCTGGTTCACCTGGCACCGCATGATCCCCGTCCTCGCCGCAGCCGGGTGGCGGGTCATCGCGCCCGACCTGCGCGGCATGGGTGGTTCGGATGCGCCGGCCGACGTCCGGGCCTACTCGCCGCGCGAGGTGGTCGACGACGTCCTGGCGGTGTGCGACGCCGAGGGTGCGGCGCGCGTGGTGGTGGTGGGCTTCGATTTCGGCGCGGGCGTCGCGTACGACACCTGCCATCTGGAACCGGGGCGGGTGCGCGCGGTGATCGGGATGGAGAACCCGTTCATGGGTACCGCCGGGTCGGTGCCGCCGCTGGAGGGTTCGGCGATGATGGCCGAGAAGCACTTCCTGCACCTGAACTACTTCACGCAGCCGGGAGTGGCGGAGGCCGATCTCGCCGGTCGCGAGCGGGAGTTCCTCACCCGGGTCTTCTACGCCCTGTCCGCGGAGTACCACTACCTCGACGTCTGGCAGCACCCCCCGGGGTCGACCTATCTTGAGGCACTGCCCGAGGCGCCGCCGCTGCCGTGGCCGTGGTTGTCCGTCGAGGAGATGGACGTCTACGAGGCCGAGTACGCCCGCACGGGGTTCGCCGGCCCGCTGCAGTGGTACCGGGCGATGGACGTGTCGTGGTTCGCGCGCAAGGAGTTCGAGCGGCAGACCAACCCCGTCCCGTTCTACTTCCTCTACTCCGAGCACGACCCGGACCTCGAGGGCTTCCACGGCCGGGATCCGCTCTCCAAGCTGGGGCGTCATCACGACGATGTGCGGATGGTCCGGGCGATCTCCTCACCGGCGGGGCATCTCATGCACCTGGAGGCCACGGAGGACACCCACCGGGAGATCCTCGCCTGCCTGGCGGACATCGCGGCCGCCGTTCCTGCCTGAGGCACTCGGCAGGCGCATGTCACCCCGCCCCCGCCCGAGCTCGCACCCGACTACCTCTCCAGCACGCCCCCCGACTGCTCCGAGCCTGGCTGGCGGACACGAGCTTCCGGTTGGCGGACAGGCGCCTCGGGATGGCGGACAGGGGCTTCGGGCTGGCGAACATTTTTCGCGTTTCAGGCCCGGTTTTCGCATATCGGGTCCGCCAGCTGCGAGGGGGTGCCCGCCAGCTGCGAGGGGGTGTCCGCCAACGGCGAGGACATGGCCGCCAAGCGGGGTGGGGTGCCCGCCAGCTGCCACGCGAGGGCTCGTTCAGGATGAAGTCAGGTGCTGGAGGTCTCGTCGGGCGCGGGTCAGGGCACTCGCGATATGGCCGATGACCTCTTCCGGGCGCATTCCCTTTGTCACACGGACGACCTGCCAGCCAAGGTCCGCCAACCGAGCGGTGATCCGGAGGTCCCGGCGCCACTGTTCCGGATCTCCGTGATGTCGTCCGTCGTAGAAGATCGCGACCTTCTCGCGGGCGTACGCGAGGTCGGCAATTGTAAGGAGATGCCCCGACGGTTCGCATATCTCGAACTGCGAGACTGGCTGAGGCAGTGAAGAGCGCTCGATTCTGAGCCGGAGGAGGCTCTCCTGCGGAGAGTGCGCGTCCGCGTCGCAGGCGGCGAGCAGTCGAACCACCCTCGAGACCCCGTGTTGGCCGGGCATCCGCGTTGCAGCGTCGGCAACCGCGCGAACGCTGGTGTTGGTGGCGAAGCACACGGAGTCCACGATGCAGATCCTCCGATCAGCGCCAGTGGACCACCTTGCCACGTCGACCGCGGTTCGGGCTGGTGCGGTAATTCGTACTCCGCCGATCTCGCACGCGTCCGCGGCCGGGATGGGTTGCCGCAGCCGGCGCTCCCGAACCCCGGTCGGCACGCGGGGCTCGGCTGAGGTGAAGACATCGACGACGCCGTTGCCCCGCTCTGTCGAGTACCAGTGTTCCCCATGGAGGTACGCGGCGGACCACCCTCCGATCACCGCGTCTGCAGGCGCCCAGATGTCGACCGCACTAATGAAGTCCCACCTGCTCAGCCGTGCCCCCTTCGCGGCGTACACACCGGGGACGATCATTCTGAACGCCGATCGGAGCGCGTATCTCGTCACCAGTCCGGTCTCGAGAGCCTGGCTCGCCGCGAATGGCTGCCCGCCTGCAACCGCATCCGCCAACGAGGCTGGGAGCGGGGTGGGAGGCCGGGTGTCTCGGAATCGCCGGTCGCGTCTCATGACGGCAATCCTGACCGGTCATCACGTGTCGACCGGCGGGTGACGACGTCCATGTGGACAGGGATGACGACGATTCACAGGAACTACGACGAGTTCAGTCCGCCGGGCTCACGTGGCGGTCCGGCAGACCGGGCGGACCCGCTCCCCGAGTTGGCGGGCATGCTTCCTCAGCTGGCGGGCAGGAGGTGCCGAAATCGGCCCGGAATCGCACGAGAAGTCCGCCAACCGCGGGGGCAAGTCCGCCAACCGCGGGGCATGTCCGCCAACCGCGGGGGCATGTCCGCCAACCTCGGGGCAAGTCCGCCAGCCGCGGAGGCATGTCCGCCAGGCAGGCTGGCCGGGGGCTGAAGAGACCTGGGCAGGGCTAGGAACCGAGACCGTACTTCTCGCCGAAGGCGGCGATGGACTCGAGCTTCTGTTCGGTGGAGCAGTCGAACCCGTGGCCGTCGACCATCCAGGGCATCACGATGATGTCGGTGACCCCGGCCTCGGCCAGCTCCGTGAAGCCCCGGGTGCCGAAGCGGTCGAGGCAGACCACCTGGATGGCGAAGGGCGTGCCGTCGCCGCGGTCGGCCAGCGAGCGACCGTCGGCCTCGAGGAGTTCGCCCAGCCGCCGGACGGTGGCGACGATCTCGTCGTAGCCCATCATGGCGCTGGTCCACCCCTGGCCCACGCGCGCGGCCCGCTTGAGCGCGATCTCGGTGTGGCCGCCCACGTAGAACGGCACCTGCTCGCTGGGCGCGGGGGTGAAGATCAGCTCGTCGAAGTCGAAGTGCTGGCCGTGGAACTCCATCCACTCACCCCGCAGGGCCTGGCGCATGATCGCCAGCGACTCGTCCGTGCGCTTGCCGCGGCCCTTGAACGGCGCGCCGCACCACTCGAACTCGTTGGGGTCCCAGCCGATGCCCACGCCCAGGTCCAAGCGGTTCCCGGTGAGCAACGCCACCGAGGCCACCTGCCTGGTGAGCAACAGCGGATTGCGCGGTCCGACCTTGAGCACCTGCGGGCAGAAGCGGATGGTCGAGGTGGCCCCGCCCATGGCCGCGGAGGCGATGAGCGGCTCTACCCACTGCGTGTCCTCGTTCCACATGCGCGAGCCGTCGGGGGTGTACGGGTAGTCCTCGTCCTGGCGTCGCGGGTGGAACAGCGAGTCGGGCAGGACGATCCGGTCGAAGCCGGCGGCCTCGGCACCGCGGGCGATGTCGATGATCTGATCGACGGGGGAGAAGGAGATGGGGACGGAGAACTCGGCGTCCACTACGCGGCCCATGGTCACTGGCCCTTTCCGGCGGCGCCGGCGATGGCGGCCCTGTCGTCGTCGGTGAGCGGCCGCAGTCCCGAGGCCATGGCCACGTCCTGCTCCCAGAAGGCGCGAAGGGAGACCAGACGACCGTCGGAGTCGACGCGGTAGTCCACGGCGATGTCGATCTCCATGATGCTGGAGCCCATGTGGGTGCGCATGGTGCCGACGCAGAGCAGCTCGTCGCCCGCGGCGATCCCCCGATCGAAGCGGAACTCGATGTGGTCCGGGGTGGCCACGGCTTTCTCCCAGAACTCCAGGAGTCGCGTCGTGCCGGTGTGGCCGATTCCCTCGGCGTCGAACATCGACGGACCCACGGGATCCTCGATGGTGCCCTCGGGAGACCATCCGGCGATCCAGGCGTCGCGGTCGCCGGCGTTGGTCGCGGCCCACGAGCGGCGCGCGGCGGCGAAGGCGGGACTGGCCAGGGCGGCGTCGCTCATCTCCAGAGGCCGATACTGGCCGGTCTCATCCAGGTACGGATTGCTCATGAGTGACGCTCCGGACGGTCGGTCCCCACTACCCACATGGAGAAGTACTGGGACCCGCCGCCGTAGGCGTGACCGAGGGCCTTGCGTGCCCCCGGGACCTGGTGCTCGTCGGCGCGGCCCATGACCTGCCGGGCGGCCTCGGCGAAGCGCAGCATGCCGGACGCGCCGATCGGGTTGGAGCACAGCACGCCGCCGGACGGGTTGACGGGCAGGGACCCGTCGCGCGCGGTGGCACCGGACTCGGTCATGCGCCAGCCCTCGCCCTCCTCGCAGAACCCGAGGTTCTCCAGCCACATGGGCTCGAACCAGGAGAAGGGGACGTAGATCTCGGCCGCGTCGATCTCCTCGGCGGGGTTGGTGATACCGGCCTCGGCCCACAGCGCGGCGGCGGCGTCGCGGCCGGCCTGCGGGTTGCGGTAGTTGCGGAACGCGTAGGTGCCGGGCTCGGTGCGAAGCGCGGTGGCGTGCACCCAGGCGACGTTCCGGCCGGTGGACTCGACCGCCTCGGCCGCCTCGGCGTCGCCGAGGACGATCGCGCACGCGCCGTCGGAGGACGGGCAGGTCTCGTCGAACCGGATGGGGTCCCACAGCATCTGCCCCTGCAGCACCTTGTCCACCGTGAGGTCGGGCTGCTTGAGGTGGGCGTGGGGGTTGATGGACCCGTTGAGCCGGTCCTTGACCGCCACCATCGCGCCGACGTGCTCAGGGGCGCCGGTGGTGCGGATGTAGGAGCGCACGTGCGGGGCGAAGTACCCGCCGGCACCGGCCCCGACGGGGGCCGTGAACGGCACGGGCAGGCTGAGCGCCCACATGGCGTTGGACTCGGACTGCTTCTCCCACGCCACGGCCAGCACGCGACGGTAGCGGCCGGACTGGATGTGCGAGGCGGCCACCACGGCGGTGGAGCCGCCGACCGAGCCGGCGGTGTGGACGCGCAGGAGCGGCTTGCCGACCGCGCCGAGCGCATCGGCCATCATGAGCTCGGGCATCATCACGCCCTCGAACAGGTCGGGGGCCTTGCCCACGATCACCGCGTCGATGTCGTCCCATCCCACGCCGGCGTCGGCCATGGCGGCGTCGATCGCCTCGCGGCAGAGGCCGGCCATGGAGACGTCGGTGCGCCGGGCGACGTGGTGGGTCTGGCCGGTGCCGAGAACGGCCGCGGGGAGACCGGTGCTGTGGGCGCTCATGCGGGGCGTCCTTCCAGGAGGCAGATGAGGTTCTGCTGGAGCAGATGTCCGCTGGTGGCGTGGGCGAGGGCGCGTTCGGTGCGGCCCTCCATGACGTCGTTGGCGGCGTAGCCGATGCGCTCGAGCCCGGCGGAGAACAGCGGGTCCGCGAGCAACGATCCGCCGGACGGGGTCACGGCCACGTGATCGCCGATGCCCAGCGCGGCACGCAGGAGCAGTTCCTGGTGCGTGTACTGGGTGTGCAGCTCCGCGACGGTCACGCCACCGAGATCGGGGCGCTCGCCCGAGGACCGGGTGGCGCGCACGGCGGCGGCGCGGGCCGAGGGGGAGTCGGTGAGGTCGCGGGCGCCGAACTCGGCGGAGTCGGCGATGTGCTCGATCCCGGTGACGTAGGCCGGGGTGTCGACCAGGTCCCGGGCCCGGTCGCCGGAGGCGAGGATGATGGCGCCGGCGCCGTCGGTGACCGGCGGGCAGTCGTGCCGGC
>NZ_JAALDZ010000316.1:0-10699 GCF_014145125.1 Dietzia sp. CQ4
CCTCGCCGAACACACCGATCTCGCCGCGCTCGCCGCCGACTCCTCGGACACCGCGGACCAGTCCGCCGCCACCCGGGCGTGGGAGCGGTGGGCCACGGCCCAGCTCACCGCGCTCGGCCTCGGCGGCGGGTTCCACGGCACCCGGACCCCTGAGGCCGTCGAGGAGATGGTCGCCGTCGCGCGCACGGCCCTCACCTCGAAGCCCGTCCGGAGGGCGGCCGCCCGCCCCCACTGGGCGGAGTTGCCGGTCGCGGGCGCTCTCCCCACGGCCGACGGCACGCCGGTGGCGGTGGACGGGGTGGTCGACCTGGTCGTGGACGAGCCCGACGGTTCGCTGTCCGTCATCGACTACAAGACCGATGTGGCGGTCACCACCGTGACAGTCGACGAGTACCTGCTGCAGTTGTGCGCGTACGCCGAACTACTGGGCGCGACCACTGGCCGGACGGTCTCGCGCGTCGAGCTCGTGTTCTGCCGCGGCAACCGGGCCACCGTCATCGGACGGGACCTCAGCTGAGGTTCGTCCAGACCACCCGGCCGTTCGTCGCGGCCGCGACCGCGGCGTCGCAGGGTTCGCCGGTGGTCAACGCCTGGTACAGCTCGACCAGCAGGTCGACGACCGAATCCCACACCCGGTGGAGCGGTTCCTCCCCGCCGTACGCCCAGATGGACCCGGCGTCCGGCCCGGTCCGATAGGACACCGCGTATCCGTACCCGCGGCGCTCCGCGATCGGCCACAGGCGACCGGTCCAGGTACCCCCGGACCCCGGGTCCGAACCGAGTCCGCCGAGCGCCATCGCGTGCTCGAACCTCTTCGCCTGGACCTCGAAACCCTCGGCGGCGCCGACCGGTTCGGCGAACGGCAGCAGACCCTCGACCGAATCCAGGCCGGTCCGGCGCAGATGCCACAGCAGGGTCCGGATCCCCACCGAATCGTCGACACCGCAGCTGTCGAGGAGGGTCCCGGTCCGGCTGTCGGACGCGCGGGGATCATCCAGCCACGCACCGGGGACGCTCTCCACCCGCAGGAGGGCCGCGATCGCGTCGCAGAGCTCCCCGACCTGCTCGTCGAGCACGACAGCGGCCTCGTCGACACGCCCGGACCGCGATCGCCGGGCGACGTGGTCGGAGGGCCCCGGGTCCCCGGTGATCACGGGCGGCGGAGCGGTCGGGCCCCGGCCCTGTTCATCGTCCATCGCTCGTCGGATCCCGTCGAGGGCGCCGTCGAACTCGGCGCCCCACCCCGCCCGCGCGGCGGACTCCGGTTCCGGCGCCCGCGCCGCCTGTCCCGGCGCCGGGTTGAACTCGACCTCGTCCTCCCGAACCGCCGGGATCGCCCCGGTGACATCGGCGAAGAGGTCCAGCCGCGCACGTCGGCTGTCGCGCATCCGGTCGCGCTCGGACCGCGTGAACGACAGCACCGGAAGGGTGAGGAGCAGCGCGGCCTGCCTACCCGAGAACCCGAATCCCAGCTTGAGGGCGCGGCGGGCGTCGACAGGGGATTCCGCCTGCCGGATCGTCTCCATCACGGCATCCAGGTCCTCGCACGCCAGGAGTACCGCCTCGGCCTCGTCGCACGCCCTCCCGGCGTCGTCCCCGGGCTCGAACCAGCCCCCGACCGCACCCATAGAACCCATGCCAGTCCCCCGATCTTTCCCGCAACAGAACGGACCCGGCCCCCACCGGATCGTCACGAATCCTACGCCCGCCGACCCACCCGTGGTCATGCGGTCACACAGCCCGGGGCGGGTCCGTCCCGGTGGATTGTGACCGATCTCTCCGCCATCTACGGGACTCTGACCAGCACTTTTCGATTTTCCAGCAGTTCCACAGGGACGGTGCGGGATTCCTTTGGGAACGGGACGTAGGGTCCTGGGCATGAACGGACAACTGATGCTGGAGGACGGGGACCGGAGCCGCTCCACCCCGGCGCCTCCTGCGGAGGTCGCCCCGGTGGGCCGCGAGGCGACCCCGGCCGCGGTGTTCCCGGCGCCGTTGACCACGGTCTCGGCCGCGGCGACAGGGGGGCTGATCGGCCTCGGGGCGGTCTACGGCGTGGCGGCGCGACTCGCCGACACGCTGGTCGGGGTGGCGGTCCTCGTCCTGGTGTTCGCGTTGACGATGGCCGGCCCGAGGGTCCACTCCGTGGCCCGGTCCGAGGTGGGCCGCACCATCGCGGTGATCCTCGAGGCGATCGCCTTCGGTGGTGTGCTCGGCGCGGTCATCGTCCTGTTCTGAGCCGGGCCCCCAGCTCCTCCACGAGGTCCTCCTCCACCCCGGCGCCGTCCACGAGGTATCGACGGACGTCGCCGAACTCGCTGTCCAGCGCGGTCAGCGAACGCCGGATGTTGCTCTCCTCGACCCCGATGAGCACGTCGATCGCGTCGAGACGCTCGGGCATCTCCGCCCGGACGTACGCCCGGATGGAGTTGACGAAGTCGACGGACAGCTCGCGGGTCAGCATGTAGTCGGCGATCACGTCCTCTTCCCGCACTCCGGCGAGCAGCTGGAGCACTGCGGAGGTCCAGCCCGTCCGGTCCTTGCCGGCCGTGCAGTGCACGATCGCCGGGCCCGTCGACCGCGCCACGGCGCTGACCGCGCGGCCGAAACCGGTCCGCTCCTCGTCGCCGAGGACGAACCGCTCGTACATGATCGCCGTCTCGCGTCGGGCGTCCTCCACGCTGAACGTCCCGACCCCGGTGAATGCGGCGGCAGAGGTGTTCCCGGCGAGGACGTCGATGGCCAGGTAGTCGGCACCGGCGGGGATCACATCCGGCTGCCTGGTGATCTCGTCGCCGGTCCGCAGGTCCACGATGGTGCTCACCCCGAGCCGCTCGAGTACCCCGAGGTCGTCCTCACCCACCGACAGCGTGGTGGATCGGTAGACCAGACCGCGGACCATGCTCCCGGTCGGGTGGAGCGCGTAGCCCGGGCCCGCGACGTCACGGAAGTTGTGCACGCTCGTCAGTCGGACGTCGCCGGGCGCCGGTCCGGATGCGCCGACCTCAGCCCCCACCTCCGCGACGACCTCGGCGTCGACCCCGGTGGTCATGCGCGCCTCTGCGCCCATTCCGCGTCCCCTTCGGCTCCCGCGCGCCCGGATGACGCACCGCCCCTCCGTTCCTACCGGATCGCGGGTACCGGTGCGAGGCGGCCTCCGCGGAACCGCATCTCACCGCGCTGCCGTCCACCCGTCACCCGGGTCCCGGTTCGACGTGCCCCGGCGGGGACGCCGCCGGCCAGGCCAGCGTGGTCGGGGTGGACCGGCCCCTGAGCTCGACCGTCCCGCCCGTGGTCCATCGCTCTGCCTCGGGATCCGCGGCCACCCGGAGCGCGGCCTCGGAGGCCAGCACCCGGGTGGGGTGCTCCTTGGCCATCTCGCACAGCCGCGCGGCCTCGTTGACCGCGTCCCCGATCACCGTGTACTCGAACCGGGTCGCGGACCCGACGTATCCGGCCACCACCTCCCCGTAGGAGACCCCGATCCCGGCCTGGCAGTCGGGGACCAGCTCGGGCAGCGCCCGGGCCAGGTCCCGGGCCGAGGCGAGAACCGCCGTCGCGGGGTCGGCGATGGGCGCGGGGGCCCCGAACACGGCCAGCGCGGCGTCGCCCTGGAACTTGTCGAGCAGGCCGCCGTGGGATTCGACCCGGTCCACGACCACCTCGAAGAACGCGTTGAGGGTCTCGACGACCTCCCGGGCGGGGCGTGTGGAGGCGAGCCGGGTGGAGCCGATGAGGTCGACGAACAGCACACCGACGTACGTGGTGTCGCCGCCGAGATGGGGTTCCTGGATCTCGGCGGCCTTCGCGACCTGGCTACCCACATGGCGGACGAACAGCTCGCGCAGACGCTGACGCTCGCGGATCATCTCCGCCATCCGGTTGAACCCCCGCTGCAACTGCCCGAGTTCGGTCCCGTCGAACACCTCCACGCGCGCGTCGAGGTCCCCGCCGGCGAGGTCCTCCATGGCCCAGCGGACGGAGTACACCGGGGCGAGCAGGGCGGACACGAGCAACCAGGTCGCGGCGAACCCGGCCGCGAGGGCCCCGAGGCCGAGGATCCCGACGATGGTCACGAGCCGTGAGACGGGGAACTGGTTGTTCGCGGCGGCGTAGGCGCTGAGCAGCACGAGTCCGATGAGGGGGAGCCCGGAGCTCACCACCCAGAAGGCCTGCAACCGCCCTCGCACGCCGATGACCGGGGAGTGCAGTGTCGGACCGGCCTCCAGCGCGAGCGCGGCGAGGGGGCGCAGCGCGATCTCGGCGACGATGTAGGCCGATCCGCAGCTCAGGGACCCGATCACCACGATCGCGCCCGCGACGACCCACAGGGACCGGACGTCCTCGACCGCGAACGCCACCGCGACGACAGTGCCGCCGGCCGCCCAGAGCGCCCCGGTCCGCAGGGTGATCCCGAGCGGCGCCGACAGGCACCGCGCCTGTTCGGCCGCGGTCGGTGGCCGGCTCTCCTCGGCCCACCTCATCCAGCCGGCCACCACCTTGAGGAGCCACCACGACCCGAGGGCGATCCCGACGAGGGCGGTCACCGGGGTCACCACCAGGGCCGCCGGGCTGAACCGCCCGGAGACGACCTGCTCGAGGGGCAGCAGCAGGCCGATCACGATCCAGACTCCCACCACCCCGAGCCCGTGCGTGACCACCAGCATCCGCGTGAGCACCCGCTGGACCCGTTGCTTCCGTCGCGGGGGTTCCTCCCGCTCGAGCCCGAGCATGCGGGTGCCCCACGGTGGGCGGGAGGCGTGCGCTGAGGGGGAGGTCACGGGGCGGGGTCCTGCCGGGCGGGGGATGGGTGTCCATCGTCGCGCGAGTGGCGTCCGCACGCGCCGGGAATCGCACTCCGCATCGCCGGATGGATCAGATCTAATGCGCTAACTTAACTTCATGACCACGCCCCAGTTCAACCCCGGCCACGAGATGCGACACGAGACCTTCGGCGACATCCTCCTCGAACGCTCGACCGACGACCATCCCGGTCTCCTCTTCGAGGACTCGAGCTGGACGTGGCGGGAGTTCGTGGCGGAGAGCGCGGTCCGCGCCGCGATCCTGGCCGACTGGTCCGTCACGCACGCCGATGCGTACGCGGGCCGTCCCGAGCGTTTCCGCCACCTGCACGTCGGCATCCTGCTGGAGAACGTCCCCGAGTATCTGTTCCTCCTGTCCGGGGCCTCCATGGCGGGTGTGACGATCATCGGCGTCAACCCCACCCGCCGGGGCGCCGAGCTGGCCTCGGACATCCGCGGGGTGGACTGCGACGTGATCGTCACCGACGCCCACGGTGCCGGGTTGCTCGACGGCCTCACCCTGGCCGACGAGACGGGAGGGGTCGTGGCCGTGCACGACGTGGACTCGGCCGGGTGGCAGGACCTGCTGGCCGCGCACGCCGGGGCGGAGCCCCGACTCCACGACGCCGCCCGTGACCCCCACACCCTGCTCGCGCTGCTGTTCACCTCGGGCTCCACGGGTGCGCCCAAGGCGGTCATGTGCTCGACCGGTCGGCTCGCGATGCTCGGCACGATCAACTACCGCAACCTGGTGAGGGACGACGTCGCCTACAGCGCGATGCCGATGTTCCACGGCAACGCGATGTTCGCCGCGTTCGCCCCCGCCGCGTTCGTCGGGTGCACGTTCGCGATGCGTCGGAGGTTCTCCGCCTCGGGATTCCTGCCCGACGTGCTGCGCTACGGCGCCACCTACGTCAACTACGTGGGCCGTTCGCTGTCCTACATCCTCGCCCAGCCCGAGCGTCCGGAGGAGAAGCAGACCCGCCTGCGCACCGTCTTCGGGACCGAGGCCTCGAGCCACGACCGCGCCGAGTTCGCCCGCCGCTTCGTCGTCGAACCGGGCGAGTCGTACGGCTCCAGCGAGGGCGGGGTCGTGATCGGCCGCACCTCGGACACCCCGCCGGACGCGCTCGGCGTCGCGGGTGCCTACATGGACGTCGCGATCCTCGACGAGGACGGCCGGGAGTGCCCGCGTGCCGAGTTCGACGCCGACGGGGGCCTGGTCAACGCCGACGAGGCGATCGGGGAGATCTGCAACCTCACCGGCGCCGCCATGTTCGAGGGGTACTACCGCAACCCGGAGGCCACCGCCGAGCGCAACATCGGCGAGGTCTACCACTCCGGCGACCTCGGTTACCGGGACGCCGACGGGTTCTTCTACTTCGCCGGCCGCTCCGGGGACAAGATCCGCGTGGACAGCGAGAATTTCTCCGCCGGCCCGGTCGAGCGGATCCTCGACCGCTTCCCCGGCGTCCTCGTGGTGGCCGTCTACCCCGTGCCGGATCCCCGCACGGGCGACCAGGTCATGGCGGCCATCCAGCTCGAGCCGGGCGTGGCGTTCGACCCGGCCGCGTTCTCCGAGTTCTGCCGGACCCAACCCGACATGGGGACCAAGTGGGCACCGCGCTTCGTGCGGATCATGGAGACGATGCCGGTCACCGCGACCCGGAAGATCGCCAAGCCCGACCTGCGCCGGCAGTCGTGGACCGGGCCCGGTGAGGTCTACGTCCGCGGCGGCGCCGCGTTGGTGGGAGGGGACGACGACGACGAGTTCCAGCCGCTGACCAGCGCGCTACGCGACTCGGTGCTCGAACAGTACAGTCTCCACGGTCGGCAGCCGACCGGGGTCTGAGCAGCGGCGGCGTCAGCTCAGGATGCGCAACTGGAACGGGTAGTTGATCGTCCGGCCGCGGGTGGCCCGCACCGTACCGATCAGGTGGCCGACGATCTGGAGGACGAAGGAGACCGCCAACAGCACCAGGCCGATCGGGATGCCGATCACGGTGATGATGAAGATCCACCCGACGATGCTCATGATCCACAGGCCGACGTTGAAGTTGAACGACCCCGCGGCGGCCTGTCGGACGAACGGGCTGCGGTCCTTGTAGATCAACCACATCACGAGTGGCCCCACGAAGGAGAGCCACCCGGCGGACAGCGCCATGGCGATGAGGCTGGACGCGTGCGCGAGGGCGGCGGGGGTGCGGTCGTCGGGCCCGGCCACGGGCTGGTCTCCGAACTGCTGCGTCCCGTACTGCGGGTCGCCGTACTGCGGGGATCCGGGCTGCTGTGTCATGCCTCCAGTGTGCGCCTCGCGGGGCCGCGGTACATCAGGGATGTCCCCCGTGTCGTCCTGTTCCGTGGCCGGGGTCCACCTCCGTTCGGCCCGCCGGGCGTCCGGTCCCCCGCGATCCCACGTTTCACCCGCCTGTCACATGCTCCGCCTACCCTGGCGGCCATGGCTGACACCCCACAGGATCACCCCGCGACCGACTCGGGGACCGATCCCCTCGCCCGGGCGGTGGCCCCGCTGCGGGACGACGTCCGGTTCCTCGGTTCCCTGCTCGGCGAGACGATCCGTGAGCACGCCGGTGACCGGGTGTTCGATCTCGTCGAGACGGCCCGCCGCACGGCGTTCGCGGTCCGGCGCTCGGAGGCCGACAGGGACGAGGTGTCGGCCCTGTTCAAGGACATCAGCGCCGCCGACGCCATTCCGGTCATCCGTGCGTTCTCCCTGTTCGCGCTGCTGGCCAACGTGGCGGAGGACCTGCACCAGGAGCGCCGCAGGCGGATGCACCGGGCTGCCGGGGAGGTGCCGCCCGACGGTGACCTGGAGGTCACGTGGACCCGGTTGGCGGACCTGCTCGAGGGGGACGGCGACGAACGACTGACGGCCGTGCGTGCGACCGCCCGCGTGTCCCCGGTCCTCACCGCGCACCCCACGGAGACCCGGCGCCGGATGGTGTTCGAGGCCACCCGCCGGGTACACGTCCTCATGGGCCGTCGCGACGGACTGCGCTCGGTGGAGCAGGACCCCGTGACGGAGGCGGAGCTCGCCGAGCTCGAGCTCGAGCTGCGCCGGCTCGTCCTCGCGCTGTGGCAGACCGCCCTCATCCGCAACGAGCGTCCCCACATCGAGGACGAGGTGATGGCCGGGCTCCAGTACTACGAGGCCACCCTGCTCGAGGTCATCCCTCCGCTCAACGCCCAGATCGACGAGCGCCTCGGGTGCGGGGGCCGCGCCGTCGTGCGGCCCGGCTCGTGGATCGGGGGTGACCGCGACGGCAACCCGTACGTCACCGGCGAGGTGGTGCGGTTCGCCACCGACCGGGCGGCCGAGTTGCTCCACGGCCACTACGCCGAGCAGTTGCGCCTGCTCGAGCGTGAGTTGTCGATGTCGGCCCGGATCGTCGAGGTCGACTCCGGGATAGCCGCGTTGGCCGACTCCCTGACGGACACCGAGGTCGAGGGGAGTCCGGCGCGGGAGGACGTGCCGTTCCGCCAGGCGGTCCGGGTGGTCCGTCGTCGGCTCGCCGCGCGCGCCCGCGCGACCGGGTCGTCGTTGCCCCGCTCGGTGCTGCTGTCCGCGGGGCGGCTCATCGGCCTGGACGACGACCCCCCGTACGCCGGCCCGGAGGAGATGGCGGCGGACCTCGAGACGATCGACGCCGGGCTCTCCGCGGTGGGGTCCGACCTGCTGCGCGCCCCGCGACTGCGGGACCTGCGGTGGGCGCTCAACTCGTTCGGGTTCCACCTCCAGTCCCTGGATATGCGCCAGAACTCGGAGTCACACGAGGACCTGCTCACCGAGCTGTTCGCGCTGGCCGGGGTGTCCGAGGACTACGCGGCGCTCGACGAGGACGCCCGCGTCGAGCTCCTGCTCGGCGAGCTCTCCCACGATCGACCACTGCTCGGCGTCCGGGCGGAGCTCTCGGAGTTCGCGGACAAGGAGATGGGCGTGCTGCGCGCCGCCGCGGAGGCGGTCGCCGGACTCGGACCCGACGTGGTGCCGCACTACATCGTGTCGATGTGCGGCTCGGTGTCCGACCTGTTCGAACCCGCCGTTCTCCTCAAGGAGGTCGGACTGTTCTCCGGCAGCCCGGACGAACCCCGGTCGACCGTGCGCCTCATCCCGTTGCTGGAGACCATCGACGACCTCGCCGGCGGGGCCCGGATGCTCGACGCGGCCCTGGCGCTCCCCCAGTTCCGCGCTCTGGTGCGGTCCCAGGAGGACGTGCTCGAGATCATGCTGGGCTACTCGGACTCCAACAAGGACGGCGGGTACCTCGCCGCCAACTGGTCGCTCTACGAGGCCGAGCTCGCGCTCGTCGACGCGGCCGCGCGTGCGGGTGTGCACCTGCGCTTCTTCCACGGCCGCGGCGGCGCGGTGGGACGGGGCGGCGGCAACTCCTACGACGCGATCCTCGCGCAGCCCCCGGGCGCGGTGCAGGGCGCGTTGCGGATCACCGAACAGGGCGAGATCATCTCCGCCAAGTACTCGGAGCCGGTCCGCGCACGCCGCAATCTCGAGGCACTGGTGGCGGCCACGCTCGAGGTCTCGCTGCTCGACGTCGAGGGCCTGGGCGACGACGCCGAGCAGGCCTACGCGGTGATGGCCGCGCTCGCCCGCCTCGGCCGCGAGGCCTACGCCGAACTGGTGCACGAGGATCCGGGTTTCATCGAGTACTTCACCACCTCCACGCCGCTCAGCGAGATCGGCGAGCTCAACATCGGCTCCCGCCCCACCTCCCGCAAGCAGACCTCCACGGTCGACGATCTCCGCGCCATCCCGTGGGTGCTGTCGTGGTCGCAGTCCCGCGTCATGCTTCCCGGCTGGTTCGGCGTAGGCAGCGCCCTCAAGCGCTGGATCGATGACGGCGGGGAAGCGACCGGCGGGAATGCGACCGGCGGGGAAGCGACCGGCGGGAGTGCGACCGGCGGTCACGCGGATGCCGGTCACGCGGATGCCGGCGACGGTGCCAGCGCAGCCGCCGGGGGTACGAACGCCGGGGGCACGAACGCCGAGGAACGGTTGGCCACGCTGCGGCGCCTCTACCGGGACTGGCCGTTCCTGCGCACCACGCTGTCCAACATGGCGCAGGTCATGGCCAAGGCCGACATGGGCCTGGCGGCCCGGTACGCCGAGCTGGTCCCGGACGCCGAGGTGGGCAGGAGGATCCACGGGGTGATCTCCGACGAGTTCGACCTCACCCGCGAGATGCTGCTGGCCGTGACCGGGCAGGAGACCCTGTTGGACGACAACCCGGCGCTCGCCCGCTCCGTCCGCAACCGTTTCCCGTACCTCGAGCCGCTCAACGTGCTGCAGGTGGAGTTGCTTCGGCGCTACCGCGCGGGCGACCGCGACCCCGACGTGCGGACGGGCATCCAGCTGACGATGAACGGCCTGGCCACCGCGCTGCGGAACTCGGGCTGAGCCCGGCCCCCACCACCCCGTCGAAGCCCCTATCCCCGTCGAAGCCCACCACCCCTTCGAGAAGAGCGTTCCGAACACGTTTCTCGAGTGCGAATGCGCGAAACGCTCTTCTCGATGCCCCAGCCGGGCCGGCTACCGCAGTTGCCGCTGCGCGAGCGGGATGAGCAGCACGCACACCACCGCCAGGGCGGCGATCCACGGCACCGGACCGCCGAGACGGGACAGCACCGCGAGCACGTACGGCGTCCCCATCCCGAGGTAGGCCAGGACGTAGAACACGGCCACGAGCCCGGCGTGGTCGCGGGGACCGGACTGGAACTCCACCTCGACCAGCCCGGCCACCAGCAGGGTCGCGTACCCCGCGCCCAGCAGGACCGCGACGGGCAGGAGCCACAGGGCCCGGCCGGGCAGGTCCGGGGACGCCGCCAGGACCGCGCCGGCGGACATGCCCAGCGCGGCGGCG
>NZ_JAALDZ010000317.1:0-1481 GCF_014145125.1 Dietzia sp. CQ4
CTCCACGCGCGCGAACACCACGTGTCCACCCGGCCCCGGCACATCGCTCCCCGCTCCCGCGCCGTCCAGCCCCGCGGTCGCCAGCATCGCGGGCCGGACGCGGTCGGGGTCCAGGCCCGCGGTGGCGTGGTACAGCGCGAGCCAGTCGTCGTCGGGGGAGTCGGCCAACACCACCTCGGGGCGGGCATCGGCGGGGACCGTGGCGTCCACGCGGGCCAACAACTCGAGGCTGTCGGCCGTGCACAGCAGCAGTTCCCTGTCCGTGCTCACCCGCGCGGGATCCACCGGCACCCCGTCGAGGACCATCCGGTCGGCGTCCACCAACCGGTCCACGGCCACCAGGCGCAGCGGCAGGCCGCGGGCGGAGTACCAGTCGCGGACCCCGTCGAGTTCCCGGCAGCTGGCCCACGGCAGCACCGGGACCGCCGAGTTCCCGCGATAGGACCAGTCGTCCCCGGCGCGGCAGAACCAGCCGTCCACCAGCTCGAACTCGGTACCCGGCCACGCCAACGCGCCCGCGTACTCGTGGGCCCGGACGTCGCGGGCAGGGACGGGTCGGGGCGGCAACACCTTGAGCACGGCGATGTCGGGGTCGGCGATCCGCACCTCCTCGCCCGACTCCCGGCGTACCACCAGCACGGGATCCAGCTCGACCACGTGCCCGATGACGTCGGTGTAGAGATGCGAACTCTGCCCGTCCTCCAGATGACGACGCACCACCACGCGCATCCCCACCTCCACGCGTCGGCCCGCGTTCCACCGGGACCGGTCCGCCAGACCCCGGTCCTGCTCAGCCATGGAGGTCGGTGGCCTCGTCGTCGTCGTCCTCGACGTCGTCGTCCTCCTCGTCGGCGAACGGATCGGGATCGGTGGTCGGGTCCCAGCTCAACCCGGGCACGCCCCAGCCCGCGTCGCGGATGTGCCTCTTGGCCGCCTTGCGGTTCCGGCCGATGAGTCCGTCCGTGTAGAGGAAGCCGTCGAGGTGGCCCACCTCGTGCTGCAGGCACCGCGCGAACAGGCCGTAGCCCTCCACCGAGACCGGCTCGCCGTTCTCGTCGGTGCCGGTGACCCGGGCCCACCAGGCGCGTCCCCGCGGGAAGTTCACTCCGGGGACGGACAGGCACCCCTCGAGATCCTCCTCCGGGTCCGGCATGGTCTCCGGGATCTCGGAGGTCTCCAACACCGGATTGACCACGCAGCCGCGGCGGTTGATCCAGCCGCCACGGGCCTCGACGTCCTCGCGTGAGACGCCCTCGCCGTCCTCGGTGTCCAGGTCGGGGCAGTCGTAGACGAACACCCGCTTGCGGATGCCCACCTGATTGGCGGCCAGCCCCACGCCGTTGGCGGCGTCCATCGTCTCGTAGAGGTCGCGGACGAGGTCGCGGATCTCCTCCGGGGACCCGGTGACGGGCTCGGTGGGGGCGTGGAGGGCGGGATCGCCGAGGATGACGATGGGCAGGACGGCCATGGCAGACGATCCT
>NZ_JAALDZ010000318.1:0-2402 GCF_014145125.1 Dietzia sp. CQ4
ACACGCCCCTGTCCATCTCCTTGGTGAACGAGGGCTGGCCGCCGAAGAGCTTGTCGGTGAGGAACGTCGAGATGAAGGTCAGGCCGTTCGGGACCTCACGACGTTCGGTGAGCCGGGTGCCGCCGTCGGCGGTGGGCTCGAGCTCGAAGACCCAGACCGTGGTGTTCTCGGTGATGCGGTTGGCAAACCTTCTGCCGGGCTCGAACTCGACGACACGGCTGGTGGTGGGCCAGAAGATCGGGCCGCGCTTGTTGATGTTGAGCGCCCACGTCCCGGCGGTCGTGCGGCCACCGAGGGCGACGACCTTGTGCGCCTGGCTGCTCCACTGGGGGGCGTTGCGGACCTCGGAGACGACCTCCCAGACCCGGGCCGGTGGGGCGTCGATCTCGATCGAACTCTCGATGGCGGCGGGAGCGGACTCGGTGGGCATGGATGGCCTTCCAATGGGAACGGGCTTCGATGGCGTCTCGATGGTAGGGGACGGGGCGCGACCGTGCGTGTCGTTCGCCCGCCGCGAACACCGGGCCGCACCCTTTGCACTCGTCGGGGGCGAGTGCTAGAAAAGCGGTTGGCACTCGGCTACCCTGAGTGCCAGCAACACCTGAACTGAGGTCGCAAGGTGAGGCGCGGATCTGACACGGTCCGCTCCGTCCGTCGCGGGCGCCGACGCCGACCACATACGTGTCACCCCACACCCGGAGGATGATTCACCCAATGGCAAAGATGATCGCGTTCGATGAAGAGGCCCGCCGCGGCTTGGAGAGCGGTCTCAACCAGCTCGCCGACGCCGTCAAGGTCACGCTCGGCCCCAAGGGTCGCAACGTCGTGCTGGAGAAGAAGTGGGGCGCCCCCACGATCACCAACGACGGCGTCTCCATCGCCAAGGAGATCGAGCTCGAGGACCCGTACGAGAAGATCGGTGCGGAGCTCGTCAAGGAGGTCGCCAAGAAGACCGACGACGTCGCGGGCGACGGAACCACCACCGCCACCGTCCTGGCCCAGGCGCTCGTGCGCGAGGGCCTGCGCAACGTCGCCGCCGGTGCCAACCCCATGGGCATCAAGCGCGGCATCGAGAAGGCCGTCGAGGCCGTCACCGCGCACCTGATCGCCTCCGCCAAGGAGATCGAGACCAAGGAGCAGATCGCTGCGACCGCGGGCATCTCCGCCGCCGACCCGGCGATCGGCGAGCTCATCGCCCAGGCCATGGACAAGGTCGGCAAGGAGGGCGTGATCACGGTCGAGGAGTCGCAGACCTTCGGCCTGGATCTCGAGCTCACCGAGGGTATGCGCTTCGACAAGGGCTACATCTCGCAGTACTTCATGACGGATCCGGAGCGCCAGGAGGCGGTCATGGAGGATCCGTACGTCCTGCTGGTCTCGGGCAAGGTCTCCACCGTCAAGGACCTCCTGCCGCTGCTGGAGAAGGTCATCGGCGAGGGCAAGTCCCTGCTGATCATCGCCGAGGACGTCGAGGGCGAGGCCCTGTCCACGCTCGTCGTGAACAAGATCCGCGGCACCTTCAAGTCCGTCGCCGTCAAGGCTCCGGGCTTCGGTGACCGTCGCAAGGCCATGCTGCAGGACATCGCCATCCTCACCGGTGGCCAGGTCATCTCGGAGGAGGTCGGCCTCTCGCTCGAGACCGCCGACATCTCCATGCTGGGCAAGGCGCGCAAGGTCGTCGTGACCAAGGACGAGACCACCATCGTCGAGGGCGCGGGCGACCAGGGGCAGATCGAGGGACGGGTCAACCAGATCCGCGCCGAGATCGAGAACTCCGACTCGGACTACGACCGCGAGAAGCTCCAGGAGCGCCTCGCGAAGCTCGCCGGCGGCGTCGCCGTCATCAAGGCGGGCGCGGCCACCGAGGTCGAGCTCAAGGAGCGCAAGCACCGCATCGAGGACGCGGTCCGCAACGCCAAGGCCGCGGTCGAGGAGGGCATCGTCGCCGGCGGCGGCGTCGCCCTGGTCAAGTCCGAGGTCGCCATCGACGGGCTGTCCCTCGAGGGCGAGGAGGCCACCGGTGCGAAGATCGTCAAGTTCGCGCTGAGCGCCCCGCTCAAGCAGATCGCCTTCAACGCCGGTCTCGAGCCGGGCGTCGTGGCGGAGAAGGTCCGGAGCCTCCCGGGCGCCCAGGGCCTCAACGCCGCCACCGGCGAGTACGAGGACCTGCTGGAGGCCGGTATCAACGATCCGGTCAAGGTGACGCGCTCCGCGCTGCAGAACGCCGCCTCCATCGCGGCGCTCTTCCTCACCACCGAGGCCGTCGTGGCCGACAAGCCCGAGCCCGCCGGTCAGGCGATGCCGGGTGGCGACGAGATGGGTGGCATGGGCTTCTGACCCGAGCCCACACAGTACGCCGGGCCGTGGCCCGCACCGGAGAACCCCGGTGCGGGCCACGGCCT
>NZ_JAALDZ010000319.1:0-5312 GCF_014145125.1 Dietzia sp. CQ4
GCGGTCCTGGCCCGGGTGACCGGTCTCGACCGGCTCTCCGCCCCGGGCCGTGCGCGGATCCTGCCGGCCCGCCCCGACGGGGTCGGCGGATGGACTCTCTCCGGCCGGGTCCGCACCGCCCACCTGGCCGACCTCGCAGGCGCTCCCGCGCTCGCCGTGGTCCCGGAGGGAGCCGGGGCCGACGATCCCGTGGAGATCGTCGACTGGATCTGACCGGCCGGCGGTCAGCGCTTGCGGTTGCGGATCTTCTCCGCGAACTCGCGGGCCTTGCGCTGGTTCTCCGGCTTGGACGCCTCACGCTTGACCACCTCGGCGGCCTTGAGCGCGACGCCGGTCCGCAGGGCATTTCTCAGGAAAGCCATAGTGCACCTCTGTTCTCGGGGGAGCGCCAGTGTAGGCACCGCATCAGCCCGCCGCGACCGGGCGGCGCAGGAGGTACACGTCCATCACCCAGCCGTGCTCTGCGCGGAGCCGCTCACGATGGCCCCGCAGCTCGCCGAGGACGTCGCCGACCCTGCCCGCGACCAGGCACTCGCCCGCATCGCCGAGGTTGCCGCCCCACCAGATGTGCCAGTCGGCCAGGTCCTCCAGCGGCAGGTCCGCGTTGAGCATCACCACCACGTTGTCCGCTCCGTCGGCGACGACCTCCGCCAGTCGCCGGCCGGTGGTCACGGTGACCGTCCCGCCGATCTCGTGCAGGACCAGCCGGTGACGCGCCGCCAACACCTGTAGAGCGGAGATGCCGGGGATCACCTCGACGGCGAAGTCGAGCCGGCCACGGGCGAGGATCCGGTCGACGATCCGCAGCGTGGAGTCGTAGAAGGCGGGGTCGCCCCACACGGGCACCGCCACGTCGCCGGGCCGGTCCGCCAGCACCCGCTCCCACGCCAGGGACCGGGCCTCGTGCCAGTCCAGGACCACGCCGCGGTACCCGACGTGGGAGGAGGTCGACCGCGACGAGCGGTCCCGCTCCGGATCGGCGACCCCCACCAACTCGATGCCCGGCGCGTGCCGGGCGAGCAGCTGCCGACGAAGGTCGACCAACGGGTCCGAGGCCCCCTTCACCGCGGCCACGGCGTAGGCCGACTCCCGCAGGGCCGTGATCGCCTCCACCGTGATCTGGTCCGGCCCCCCGGAGCCGATCCCCACCACCCGCACCCGGCGGCGCGGCGTGCCTCCCGCCTCCCCGGTCGGGAGGCGGGACACCCGGTCAGTCACCGTGGGTGTCCTCGAGGTCGCCCTCGACGTCCAGGTAGACCTGCCGCATCCGGTCCATGATCTCGGCGTCCGGCTCGGCCCACAACCCGCGGTCGGCGGCCTCGGAGAGCCGCTCGATCATCCCGCGCAACGCCCACGGGTTGGACCGCCGCAGGAACTCCTGGTTGGTCTGGTCCAGCACGTACTCCCTGGCCAGCGTGTCGTACATCCAGTCATGCACCACCCCGGCGGTGGCGTCGAACCCGAAGAGGTAGTCCACCGTCGCGGCCAACTCGAAGGCCCCCTTGTAACCGTGCCGCTGCATGGCCGCGATCCACCGGGGGTTGACCACGCGAGCCCGGAACACCCGGACCGTCTCCTCCGCGAGCGACCGGGTGCGGATGGCGTCCGGCGTGGTGGAGTCCCCCACGTAGGCGCGGGGTTCGGCGCCGGTGAGCGCTCGCACGGTCGCGATCATCCCGCCGTGGTACTGGAAGTAGTCGTCCGAGTCGGCGATGTCGTGCTCGCGGGTGTCGATGTTCTTGGCGGCCACCGCGATGCGCCGGTAGTTGGTGCGCATGTCGTCCGCGGCCGGGACGCCGTCCAGGTCGCGGCCGTAGGCGAAGCCGCCCCACCGGGTGTAGACCTCGGCCAGGTCGCGGTCGTCCCGCCAGTTGCCGGCCTCGATGGTCTGCAGGATCCCGGCGCCGTACGACCCCGGCGCGGAGCCGAAGATGCGGGTGGTCGCACGACGGTGGTCCGAGTGCTCGGCCAGGTCCGCGCGGGTGTGGGCGGCGACATAGTTCTGCTCGGCGGGTTCGTCGAGGTCCGCCACCATCCGGACGGCGTCGTCGAGCATGGTGATGACGTGCGGGAAGGCGTCCCGGAAGAAGCCCGAGATGCGGACCGTCACGTCCACGCGCGGGCGACCGAGCTCGGCGGCCGGGACCACCTCGAGACCGTTGACCCGGCGGGAGGCCTCGTCCCACTCCGGGCGGACGCCGAGCAGGGCCAGGACCTCGGCCACGTCGTCGCCCGAGGTCCGCATGGCCGAGGTGCCCCAGATCGACAGTCCCACCGAGCTCGGGTACTCACCGGTCTCCGCCACGTGGCGGTCCAGCAGGGAGTCGGCCATCGCCTGGCCGGTCTCCCAGGCCAGCCGGGACGGGATCGCCCGAGGGTCCACGGTGTAGAAGTTGCGGCCGGTCGGCAGCACGTTGACCAGGCCGCGCAGGGGCGAACCGGACGGTCCGGCGGGCACGAACCCGCCGTCCAGGGCGTGCATCACCGCATCCAGCTCGTCGACGGTGGCGGCCAGACGCGGCACCACCTCGCGGGCGGCGAACTCCAGGACGCGGCCGACCTCGTCGTCGTCGTCATCTCCCAGCCCCGCGGCGGCCAGGACCTCCGGCACCACCGCGAGGTCCCACCCGCGGGCGTCCATGTCCTCGACCAGCGACCGGGCCCGGGCCTCCACGCGGTCGACCTCCTGGGTCGGGGCGTCCTCCCCCAGCCCGAGAGCGCGGCGCAGGCCGGGAACGGCCCCGAACTCACCGCCCCACACCTGCGAGGCCCGCAGGATGGCCAGCACCAGGTTCACCCGCGCCTCGCCCTCCGGCGCCTGACCCAGCACGTGCAGTCCGTCGCGGATCTGGACGTCCTTGATCTCGCACAGCCACCCGTCGACGTGGAGCAGGAAGTCGTCGAACTCCTCGTCCCCGGGCTGCTGCTCCAGGCCGAGGTCCTCGTGCATGTGCGCGGACCGCATGAGGGTCCAGATCTGCGCGCGGATGGCCGGCAGCTTGGCCGGGTCCATGGACGCGATGTTGCCGTACTCGTCGAGCAGCTGCTCGAGGCGGGCGATGTCGCCGTAGGACTCGGCGCGGGCCATCGGCGGTACCAGGTGGTCGACGATCGTGGCGTGGGCGCGGCGCTTGGCCTGGGCGCCCTCCCCGGGGTCGTTGACCAGGAACGGGTAGATCAGCGGCATGTCGGCGATCGCCGCGTCGGTCGCGCACGCCGCCGACAGCGCGGCGTTCTTGCCCGGCAGCCACTCCAGCGAACCGTGCTTGCCGATGTGGACCAGCGCGTGGGCACCGAAACCCCGCGCGAGCCACCGGTAGGCGGCCAGGTAGTGGTGGGAGGGCGCCAGCTCGGGATCGTGGTAGATCGCCACCGGGTTCTCACCGAACCCGCGGGGCGGCTGGATCAACAGGACGACATTGCCGGCCTGGATGGTGGCCAGGACGATCTCGCCGGCGTCGTTGACGAACAGCCGACCGGGCGCCTGCCCCCAGGCCTCGACCATCTCCGAGCGCAGCGACTCGGGCAGATCCGCCGTCCACGTGAGGTAGTCGTCGGTGGAGATCCGCACGTGACTGTCGGTGAGCTGGGCGTTCGTCAGCCACTCCTCGTCCTGTCCGCCCGCGGCGATCAGGGCGTGGATCAGGGCGTCGCCGGCGGCGGTGTCGTCGGCGTACGTGCTGTCGGTGCCACTGTCGGCGACGTCGAGGAACCTGGCGA
This sequence comes from Dietzia sp. CQ4, assembly GCF_014145125.1. NCBI lineage: Bacteria > Bacillati > Actinomycetota > Actinomycetes > Mycobacteriales > Dietziaceae > Dietzia > Dietzia sp. CQ4. Next base: position 3,721 of record NZ_JAALDZ010000319.1, read on the forward strand.
CAGGCCCGTCCGCCGGACCCAGGTCGTAGCCCTCGTCGCGCATGCGGCGCAGCAGGCGGATGGTCGAGACGGGGGTGTCCAGCCCCACCGCGTTGCCGATCCGGGAGTGCTTGGTCGGGTAGGCCGAGAGCACCAGGGCGATCCGGCGGTCGGCCGCGGGCACATGACGCAGCCGCGCGTGCGAGACCGCGATCCCCGCGACGCGGGCGCAGCGTTCGGGATCGGCGACGTAGCGGGGCAGCCCGTCGGCGTCGATCTCCTTGAAGGAGAACGGCGCGGTGATGATCCGGCCGTCGAACTCGGGGATCGCGATCTGGTTGGCCGAGTCCAACGGGTTGACGCCGTCGTCGGAGGCCTCCCAGTCCTCCCGACTCCACGTCAGGCACAACCCCTGGAGCACCGGGATGTCGAGCGCGGCGATCCGTTCGACGTCCCACGTCTCGTCCTCGCCGCCGGCGCTCACTGCTCCGGGCGTGGTTCCGCCGGCGGCCAGGACCGTGACGATCAGCGCGTCGAGCGTCCCGAGCGCGGCGAACAGCTCGTCGGGCGCCGAGCGGAGGGAACCCGCGAACACGGGCACGCCCACGGCCTGCCCGGTGGCGTCGATCGCGTCGGCGAGCGAGTGGGCGAACCCGGAGTTCCCACTCACCTCGTGGGCCCGGTAGTAGAGCACGCCCACGCGGGGGACGCCCCGCGTGTGACCACTCGCCGGGGAATCGGCGCGACCCGGCCGCGGCGGCATCCCCCACACGGGGACGCTCTCCGGGGGTGCGAACCCGGTGCCGGTGAGCAGCACGGTGTCCGAGAGGAAGGCGTGGAGCTGGGCGAGGTTCCGCTCGCCCCCCTCGGCGAGGTAGCGGTGGGACTCGGCCGCGATGCCGATCGGGACCGTGGACAGCTCCATCAGGTCGGCGTCCGGGGCCTGCTCGCCGCCCAGGACGACCACCGGCCGACCCGAGGCCATCACCGCGGCGAACCCGGGCTCCCACGACCGCCGCGACCCGAGGATCCGGACCACCACCAGGTCGGCGCCGGCGAGCAGGTCGGGCAGGTCCGCCTCGACGTCCAGCCGGGACGGATTGCCGAGCATCCAGTCCGCCCGGGAGGCCCGCGCGGAGAGCAGGTCCGTGTCCGAGGTGGACAGCAGGGTGATGCGTGGTGGCTGGCTCGACTGCCGTGGTGGTGCGGTGTCATCCGATGGCGCGGTGTCTTCCGATGGTGCCGTGGCGTCCTCAGGGGACGCCGAACGCCGGTCATGGCGCATGTTCTTCTCCAAACCCTCGTGGAACATGACGCCGTGGCCGGTCTCCTGGCTTTCGCATCGACGCCGCGCGACCGACCTTCCCGGGCCTGGGCCCAGTGGTCTCCGCCCCGCTCTGGGACAGACGAGGGTGCGCGACTCCGCGACTACAGTGGCGAGGGCCGCGCCGGCTTTTCCTCCGGCTTCCCGAGCACCACGGCACCGGCGAGCCTATCCGGCGCCGGTCCCCCGCGGGTGTCCGGCCGCCGGCTCCCCGCTCGCCGCGCCACGCCCCCGGCTGCCAGACTGTGCCCCGTGAGCGTTTCCGGACCGACCCGCCGCACCCGCACCG
>NZ_JAALDZ010000031.1:0-7566 GCF_014145125.1 Dietzia sp. CQ4
CAAGCCGCGTGACTAACCCTGTCACCTACTCGTGCACCAGCCCCCCGAGGGGTTCATCACGCTCGTCGACCGCAAAAAGGACATGATCATCACTGGCGGCGAGAACGTCTACCCGATCGAGGTCGAGCAAGTGCTCTACCGGCACCCGGCCGTTCGTGAAGTGGCCGTCGTCGGCGTCCCCGACGTCCGCTGGGGCGAGACCCCGGTGGCCACCGTGGCGCTCCAGGACGGCGCCGAGCCGACCGGCGAGGAACTCATCGCATACACCCGGGAGCGGCTTGCCCACTTCAAGTGCCCCACCAGGATCGAGTTCGTAGCCGAGCTGCCCCGCACAGCGACCGGCAAGGTGCTCAAGACGGTGCTACGGCAGCAGCACGGCGGCAACGAACACGCCGTGCGCCGCTGAAGCCCAGTTCAGACTGCTCCCGACGCCCGGCGCAGGTCACTATTCGAGTGAGAGGAATCGGACGGCGACCTCGGAGATCTTCCGCGCTGTCGCGGTTCGGTCCCACTTGGGGAGCGCAAGATGACTGACCGTCAGTCGCACCAGGGTGTCGGCCGCGTCGATGACATCGTCCGGGGGGAGACCCGGGTAACTCTCCGCGACCCATCCGGCCAGGGTGTCGGAGGCGAGGTCGAGAAGCGGCGCGGATGTCGTGAGCAGCGGGAGCATCCCCGTGGACGCCTGACTTCCCGCATCAAGGTCGCGGTTGGAGATGAGCACCGCCTTGAGCAGGGGGCTGCGCCCGGCCTCGTTCAAGGTGTAGTCGACGGCTGCTGCGATGCCCCGCTTCGCATCGCCGATGTGCGCCTCCAGCGCGCCCCGGATGCCCTCGAGAAAGCGCGAGGCCTCCCGGAGTACGACTGCTTCTCCGAGGCCGGCCTTGTCACCGAACTCCTTGTACAGAGCCGCCCGCGACACCCCGGCACGATCAGCCACCTGCCCCACGCGCACCCGGTCCCAGCCGCGGTCGACAGTCAGGTCGTGGGCAGCCTCGAGGACAGCCAGGCGCATGTGCTCCTTGAATCGTTCGCGCATGGACGGTGCCCGCATGACAGAAAGGTTAGCGATTCCTGTCTCGCGATCGACTCGCGTCACTGACTTGGACACGGCCACACGCTACCTAGCGTGCTCGTCGGCCAGTTGGTCGACCATCGCTGCGAGGGTGTCCTGAAGTCTTTGCACGCCCACAGCGGCTGCCGTCGCCGACGGCAGTCCTCGGAAGTCCTCGAGCGGGACCGGGTCCCCGACCAGCAGGGTGACCCGACGACGGCGGCCCAGCACCACCCTTCCTTCGTAGGCTGGTGCGATGGCCTGCACACCCCACTGGGCAACGGGGATCAATGGGGCTGACGTCTCGAGCGCGATGCGAACAGCACCCGACCTGAGCGACATCAGACGCACATCCGGTCGGTTCGTGATCGATCCTTCCGGATAGACGACGACAAGGGCGCCGCGATCCACTGCTTCGATCGCGGCGCGGATCCCAGCTCGCCCGTCGGAACGGTCGACCTGGACGTGGCCGGCCGACCGAAACCACCAGCCCACTGCTCTGCTCTGAAACAGGCTTGCTTTTGCCATGAACCGGGGGATCCGGCCCTGGGCGAGGACCATCTCCGCGAGGAAGAGCGGGTCGGCTTGGGAGACATGGTTGGCCGCCAATATTGCACCCCCCGACCGGGGAAGGCGCTCCGTGCCGCGCCAGTCCGCTCTCCTGACGAGCAGCAGAAGGGGTTTGCAGACGACCAACGCGAACCACCATGCAGGGCCGCGAGCGTCCGTGGGTGCGCGTCGCACGTCTGCGGACTGATGCGAGTCACGGGCGCCCGGAACCAAAAGTCTCATCCCGGGCCCTGCCGTCGACCTCCAAACCATCGTTGTTCACCTCGGGGGGCAGGCGTTTGATGATGACCACGAGCAGTGGTCAGTCTGCTTGGTCACACCGCCACCTCCGGCGGCAGGGGGGGTCGTGTCGACGGCGGCCCCTTGGCCGAGCATGCGGTTGGTGGTCATGAAGTCCCTTGGGCGGTTGACGCAGCCAGCGGCGACCAGCTCGCCCTGCCTGAGGTAGTAGCGGGTGCGGTTTCGGTCACTAGTGGGCCAGGTCTTCGAGAAGGAGGTCGCTTGTAGGGCAGCATCGGCTCGTCACCGGCCCACGATGTCACCGGACCAACCCTCCTGGCGGAGACGGGTGGCAGGCTGCGCGCCGGCATGGCTGGCGCCGTCTACCACCGCGCGCCGAGCTCATCCGGTTCCCTTGGGGGTGAGCTCGACCATCAGCTTGCTGATGCCGCGAACGAAGTTGGACTGCACGTACTCCGGCTCACCGACGACATCGATCCTCTCGAAGCGTGGGAGCAGCTCCTCCCAGAGGATCCGCAACTGTAGCTCGGCCAGTCGGTTGCCCATGCACCGGTGTACGCCGAACCCGAAAGCGATGTGGTTGCGGGCGTTGGTCCGGTCGATGATCAACTCGTCCGGCCGCTCGAACACGGACTCGTCCCGGTTACCTGACGCATACCACATGACCACCTTGTCACCCTTGCGGATGAACTGGCCGTTGAGCACGGTGTCGGTCTTGGCGATCCGGCGCATGTAGGCAAGAGGGGTCTGCCAGCGGATGATCTCCGAGACCATGTTGGGGATCAGGTCCGGATTGGCCTTGAGCTTCTCGAACTGGTCGGGGAACTGGTTGAGCGCGAGAACCCCACCACTCATCGAGTTGCGGGTGGTGTCGTTTCCCCCGACGATGAGCAGGATCAGGTTGCCGGCGAACTCCATTGGCCGCTTGATCAGGTCCTTGGTGGCCTCGTTGCTCTGCAGCATCGTGATCAGGTCGAACCCGGGCTCCTCTCCCTCCGCCAGGCGGGCGGCTTTGTCGTGCCACAGTGCGCTGAGTCCACGCGCCAGGTCGACCATGCCGCGGAACAGTTCGTCGTTGTCGGAGGGGCCTCCGTTGGCCTGCTCCATGGAGGTGGCCAGGTCCGACCACTCGACAAGCTTGTGGCGCTGCTCGTAGGGGAAGTCCAGCAAGGTCGCCAGCATGCGCGCGGTGAGCTCGATCGACACCGTCCTCACCCAGTCGAAAGGCTCGTTGACGGGCAGGTTGTCTAGGACGTCCTTGACGCGCTCCCGGATGAGGCCCTCCATCTCGCGCAGGTTCTTCGGAGCTACCACGCCTTGGACGGCGCTGCGTTGAACGTCGTGCTTGGGCGGATCCATGGCGATGAACATGGCGATGTCCATGAACCGCGGCGGCGTCCCGATGACGATCAGGGGCTCGGCGGAGAAGGCCTCGTGGTTCTTGTCCACCGCGATGATGTCGGCGTGCCGCGTCACCGACCAGAACGGCCCGAACGGACTGTTGGGCTGGTAGTGCACCGGGGCCTCGTTGCGCAGGCGCTCGAAGTAGGGGGCCCACTGCCCCTGTCGGTACAGGAAAGGGTTGCTGAGGTCGATGTCTTCGAGCGCGAGTTCTTCGACCGGCGGGATCGGGCTTTCGACGAACATCTTCTGCCCGTTCGTGCCCGTTAGCCAACGTCGGCTCTTGTCGTAGAGGTGCGCGGCCTGGACCTGGCGATCCAGGGGTATGGCGGCATCGACCTTCGTCTTCACTGTGTCAGGGATCTTCATCTCGTCAACACCTCCTGTTACATCTGGAATTCGGGCAACTGCACGGTCAAGCCGTCCCATGACCGGGAGACCTGGACTTGGCACGACAGCCGCGACGTCGGCTGCCGCTCGGGGTTCATCGACAGCATCTCCTCCTCCTCCGGGCCGGAGGGGCCGACCTTGGCGGCCCAGGCGGAATCGACGATCACGTGGCAGGTGCCGCACGCGGCCTCTCCGCCGCAGTCACCATCGATGCCCGGAATGGCGTTGTTCGTGGCGACCTGCATCAGCGAGCAGCCCTCCTCGATGGGCGCCTCGTGCTTCTCCCCGTCGTATGACACGAAGGTAACGACTGTCATCTACAACTCCCTCAGTATTGACTACGTCATCGACATTTTCTCCAGTATTGTCGTTGATATCGGCGGTGACCATGTTGAACCGTGTCATCCTGCTGTGAGATCGGGTCACGTGAGGAGCGCTGTGTGGAGGAACGAGCCGGGCGTCCCAGCGCTTGCCTTCGCGCAGCTGCTGGTCAGTCCGGCGATCGATCCGGACAGTGCCGAGCAGTTCCGTGCCACCATGGCGCGCGAGGGAACCGGGGAACTGTCTCTGATCCGGACCCAGGAGCAGGCACCGCTGCGGTGGTTTCGTGAGGTCTACCCGGACCTCGATGCCGAGCAGGCAACGAAGCTGGGGATCGCCTGCGCGGAACAGGCTCAGCTCACGTCCTTCGGGCCGTTGAGCGTGCCGCTGGTCAGCGCAGGAACCGTCGCCGAGGTCGTTCAGCTGTTGACCTATCTTCCCGTGATCACCGAGGCCGTCACCGCCCAGTCCGATCCCCAGCGCGACGACCTGACGATCCGGCTTACCGGGAACGCGGCAGACCCCGACCTGGACTGTCTCGCCGTCACCTACTGCGGACTCGCCCTCATGCGGTTGGTCGACCGACTGGTCGACGACGCGTCGGAGGTGACCATGCATAGTCGCTGGCCGGAGCCGAGCAGCGGGGCTCGAGAAGCCTGGCCAGGGGCGCGGCTCATCTTCAACGCCCCCCTGTCCTATGTGCACATCCCTGAACGGACGCTACACGCGGCCTGCCGCTTCCCCGACCCAGTCGCCTTCGACGTCGCCGTCACCAGCCTCCAGCAGGCGCTCGAACGTCAGGCCGGTAGCCCGGAGTTCACCCGCAGAGTGCGGGCGTTGCTCGAGGACGGGTCCGGGGTGAGGACCCTCCAATCGGTCGCGAATGAGTTCTCGATCTCCTCGAGCACCCTGAAACGCCGCCTCGCCGCGGAGGGAATTAGCTTCCGCGAACTCCTCCAGGAGTCACTGCTCGACCGCGCCCGGATACGGCTGCTCGACCGCTCCACGTCTGTCAGTGAGGTCGCCGCCGAACTGGGCTACAGCGACCTCACGAACTTCTCGCACGCTTTCAAAGGATGGACCGGCAGCTCACCGAGCCACTTCCGACGCGCCCACCAGCCCCCTGGAGTACCACTTCCGCAGCCCCTCAGAAGGACCGCGCCCGGTGGGAGTGGCTCATCCGGTGCTCCCTTATGAGTCCACGGATCCTTTCGGAGTGGTCTCTCCGGTGGTAGCTGGAGGAGTGAAGGCATCGTCAGGCCCCGCAGCGGCGGTGACCATAGGTCCGTAGGCCTGGTGGAGGGCAGACAGAATGCGGCCCAGGGGGAGGTCGTCGAAGTTGCCGTGGTCTCGTACGTACTCCATGTGCCGAGTCCCGTCGGAGGTGAAGGCGTGCATGAGCGCGTCACCCTGTCCGTCGAAGTCGACCGGGGGCACGCCGAATCGTTCGCATAACTCGACGTTGAAGGCGGGTGTGGCCTTCAACCATCGTCCGTCGATGTAGGCGCTGCAATAGCCGTGATAGACGAACAGGTCCGTGCCACCCATGACGGCTCGTAAGGTGTCGGTCTGCAGATGGTTCCGCACATCGGCGAAGCCGAGTCGGGTAGGGATGCCCGCGGCCCGCAGAACCGCGGCCAGTAGCACCGCCTTGGGCACGCAGTAGGCGCGGCCAGCCTGGAGGACGTGGCTCGCCCGGTAATGCTCAGGATCCTCGGAGACCGAGTAGGGGTCGTACCAGATTTGGTCACGCACTGCAGCAAAGAGCAGGGACGCTCTCTCTCGGGGGCTCGACGCACCGGCGATCACGTGCTGGGTGAAGTCGCGTACCGAAGCGTGGTCGTGATCGAGGAAGAAGGTCGCCTCAAGGTGCGATCCCGGCGCCGGCGTCATCGCCGCACCGCGGTGTTGACCAGACCGTCAGCCTTGAGCGCTACGGCCGCGCGCGGCCAGCTGGCCGGCTGCTTGCCGGGCACTGCCGAGATGCAGGCGCCGGGCATCCGCCGCACCAGGTCACCGACCTCTTCCAGCCACCGGTCGCACACGGGGCGTCGCCCTTCCAACGCGGGACCGCTTCGACGGGCTCGGGGTGCGCCCATTTCGGGCGAGAGGACCCTCATCGCGCGCTCAACAGACGGTCATCGTCCACAGCAACCCCCACGCTCTTGGCGAGATCACGCATGGTCAGCCAAACTTGATGGGCGATCCGGGCGGTCACCTCTTCCTTCGACTCATCGTGGTGGTCCAACCACCAGATGATCCCCGCGTCGACCATGCCCATCAACCCCGCCATCACGCCGTCCGGGGGATCGACTTGCACTTCGGATGTGCGCATATATGCCGAGGCTGCGGCCACCACCTCGCCGAGGAACCGTGTGCGCCCCAACCTGGCCCGGTGTGTTTCCTTGTTCTGCTGGCGCGCCGCCATGAAGCGATACAAGTTGGGATGACCGGCAGCCCATCCGATGGCAGCGCCTATCACGCCTTCGATGATGGCGGGAGCTGTACCGCTCACACGCAAGGCGGGACGAACGGTGTCGATGAGCTGATCAGCCGCGAATCGGAGCACTTCTCGTTCGAGATCTTCCTTGCTGTCGAAGTGCCGGTAGACGTGAGGCCGCGCAACCCCCGCCCGTTCCGCGATCTGGGCAGTACCGACGCCGGGACCGTACTCCTCGATCGCACGAGCCGCAGCCACCACGATCTGCTCTCGCCGTGCCGACCGGTGCGATTGGTGCGCCGTCGATCGGCGCACCACGGCCGTGTCCACCCACCTCGCAAGATCCACGACCACATTCTAACCCGAAAGGGACTGGCGCGGTACAGGGTGTACCCGTAGCCTTCGGGTACACCCTGTACCCGGCACATACTCCCTGGAGGACCCATGCCCAGCCGCCGTTCACCCTGGATGAACCAGGACCTCGACGACTTCCGTCAACTCGCCCGGACGTTCTGCGAGAGGGAGATCAAGCCCAACATCGAGCGGTTCATCGAACAGAAGCGCGTCGACCGCGAACTATGGACCCGCGCCGGCGAGCTCGGCCTGTTGTGCACCTCCATTCCCGAGGAGTACGGCGGGGGCGGCGGCAACTTCTTCCACGAGGCAATCCTTATCGAGGAGCAGGCCCGCATCGGTGACAGCAGCTGGGGGGCTGCACTCCACAGCGGAATCGTGGCGCACTACCTGCTGAACTACGGCACCGAGGAGCAGAAGCGCGAGTGGCTGCCCAAGATGGCCTCCGGCGAGGTCGTGACCGCCATTGCGATGACCGAGCCGGGGACCGGTTCCGACCTCCAGGGAATCAAGACGAAGGCAGTCAGAGAAGGCGACCACTACGTCATCAACGGAGCCAAGACCTTCATCACCAACGGCTACCACGCAGACATGGTGCTCGTCGCCTGCAAGACCAGCCCCGAGCAGGCTGCTGCAGGCGTCTCACTGGTCATCGTGCCGACCAGCTCCGAAGGATTTCGACGCGGCCGTGTCCTCGACAAGATCGGCCTCAAGGGGCAAGACACCTGCGAGCTCTTCTTCGATGACGTACGTGGATAGTGCCCCGTGATGTGGTGGGAATCGGTTCCGCGTCTGG
>NZ_JAALDZ010000320.1:0-2080 GCF_014145125.1 Dietzia sp. CQ4
TGCTGTGGTGTCACCACCCACGGCGAGACGCTCGTCGGTCAGGGTGACGCCCATCTGCCCGAGCTGCTCCCGCAACGCGGCGATCTCGTGGCGGAGCGCGTGGATGGAGTCGGTGGTCTCCGCACGCACGGAGTCGCGCAGGTCCTTCTCCACCACGAGCTCGTGCTCGCGGCGGGCGGAGATCTCGCGTTCGAGCTGCAGTTCGTACACGGTGTGCAGGTCGCGGACCCGGGCCGCCTCGGCCGCCGCCTGCCGCCGGTAACGGGCCACGAGGAACGCCCCGATGAACGCCGCCCAGAGTGCCGAGAGGGTGCCGATCCGCATCCACACCGGATTGTCGGAGAAGACCATCACCACGGTCGCGATGAGTGCCAGCACCAGGAGCGCCCCGAGAGCGATCCCCGCCAGGCCGCGGTCGTCGCCGCGGACGGGGCGGACGGATCGGGGCTTGTCGATCGCGCCGTCGGAACTCATGCCCCGCATGATACGCAGAGAACCACTAGTCACACGGGTAACCAGCGCGTGTTCCTCCAGATGCCCGCCGTCTGCTGACCGCTCGATCCGCTCAGGTCGACTGGGCCAGTCCCCCCACGTCATCGTCGGAGGGCGGGGTCTCGCACGACGACTCGAGGAACAGACCTGCCCCCACGAGCAGCGCCCCGGACACCAGCACCGCCACGGACGACGGCAGCTCGGCGCTGGCCGCCGCCAGCTCACCCAACCTCGGTGCGAAGTAGAGGACGAGTCCGACGCCCAGACCTCCGGCCGCGGCCCCCAGCACGGCCGACGCCTGCCCGAGGGCTGCGCACCGCGCGATCGTCAACGGGTGCATCTGACTGCGGTCCTGACCGACCCCGCCGTCGGAGATCGCGGACCGGATCCGGAGCGCAAGCAGCACGTCGATCACCGCCACCACCGGGAGCGTGACCCATCCCCACCCGAGGGGCGGCAGCGACCCGAGCAGCGAACCGGTCAGGAAGTAGGCGGCCACACCGGCGACGAGTGCGACCAGAACGAGGGTGGACACCGCGATGCGAGCCATGTCAGCGGCTCCACCCTTCGGGGGCCAGCCGGTCGTGCGTCCGGCGGACCGCGGCGACCTCGGCGGGGTCCAGGGCGTCGAGGTGGTCGGTGAGAGCGAGGCCGTCGAGCCGGGCCCCGGGCTCGACCTCCGACCACGGGACCAGGACGAACGCGCGCTCGGCGGCGCGCGGGTGGGGCAGGGTCAGGGACTCGTCCCGGGAGTGCACCGGCGTCCCGTCGACCTCCGCCGACACCACGTCCACATCGAGGGACCTCGGCCCCCAACGGACCTCGCGCGTGCGGCCGGCGGCGCGCTCCCGTGCGAAGCCCCAGTCGAGCACGTCGTGGGGGGACCCGGGGTGGTCGACGACGAGGACCGCGTTGAGGAAGTCGTCCTGCTCCACCCCGCCCCACGGTGGGGTCGCGTAGACGGAGGAGACGCGACGAAGGATGCCCTCCCGGGCGGCGGCGGCCACCACCCCACGGAGCAGGTCGAGAGAATCCCCCTGGTTTCCGCCGATCGACAGCACGGCCCGACAGGTCACCGGTCCACACCCGGGCCGTCGACGTGGACGCGCGAGCGTCGGGCCACCACCGCGACGTCGGCGAACTCGGCCGGGATGGGGGCCTGCGGCTTGTGCAGCGTCACCTCGACCGCGTGTGCCTGCGGGGCCAGGTCCATGATCCCGTCGGCGATCTGCGAGGCCACCGTCTCGATCAGGTCGCGGGGGGCCCCGGACACCACGTCGCGGGCGAAGAGCGCCAGCGCACCGTAGTCGACCGTGTCGGCGAGGTCATCGGACGCCGCGGCCGCGGTGAAGTCGGTCCACAGGACCAGGTCCACGAGGAAGTCCTGGCCGTCGCGTCTCTCGTGCTCGAAGACACCGTGGTTGCCGCGGACCCGCAGGCCCCTCAGTTCGATCCGGTCCGCCATCAGCCTTCCTCCACCCCTCCGGCCGCCCAGGCGGCCGTCACGCGAACGGCGTCGGCGCTCGGCGGGACGTCGTGGACTCGCACGGCCCACGCCCCCGCCGCCGCCGCGAGAGCGGTGACTGCC
>NZ_JAALDZ010000321.1:0-3277 GCF_014145125.1 Dietzia sp. CQ4
CCGCGGTCGAGGCCGCCCCGCTCGCGGAGGCGCCGCCGGTCGTCGTCGCGGAGCCGCGTCAGCGACCGGCACGGCGACGCGCGACCAGGTCCACGACCGCCCCTGACGCCGGCGATCGTTAGAGGTGTCGGGCCCGGTGGCGCGGTCGGTTTGACCTGCTGTGCCGCCGGGCCGTAACCTTGACAAGTCGCTCGTGGCGGCGCTATGTCGTCGCGCGAGAAGTCGCGGGCCGGGCCGTCAAGGCCGCGGGACCGGCGATCCCGGTCGACGAGAGTCGGCCGGTCAGAGAGAACACCGCACAGTAGTTGTGGACGTCCCAGTGGCGGCCACACACCCGAGAAGCAAGGGGAAGCCCTCGATGTACGCGATCGTCAAGACCGGCGGCAAGCAGTACAAGGTCGCCGAAGGTGACCATGTCAAGGTCGAGAAGATCGAGGGTGAGGCCGGTACCTCCGTGTCCCTGTCCCCGATCCTCGTGGTCGACGGTTCGACCGTCACCTCCGCTGCCGACGCCCTGGCCAAGGTCTCCGTCTCCGGCGAGATCGTCGAGCAGACCAAGGGCCCGAAGATCCGGATCCACAAGTTCAAGAACAAGACCGGGTACCACAAGCGTCAGGGCCACCGTCAGAAGCTGACGGTGCTCAAGATCACCGGTATCAAGTAATCCACCACGGCCGCCAAGGCCACCAGCTCAGCGCCCTCGGGCGTCTTCCCTGAAGGAGGGGTTCGGACATGGCAAGTAAGAAGGGCGCATCCAGCACCCGTAACGGTCGTGACTCCAACGCGCAGCGTCTCGGCGTCAAGCGCTTCGGCGGCCAGGAAGTCAACGCCGGCGAGATCCTGATCCGCCAGCGTGGCACCAAGTTCCACCCGGGCGTGGGCGTCGGCCGTGGCGGCGACGACACGCTGTTCGCACTGGCCGCCGGTGCGGTCGAGTTCGGGACCAAGCGCGGCCGCAAGACCGTCAACATCGTGCCGGTCGGCGTCGAGGCCTGACCCGGCGACACTGACGCGATTCGCCCTCGGGGGCCGGGCGGGGTCTGATGACCCCACGCCCGGTCCCCGAGAGCATTTGCGCCACATCCGTTAGTCCCACCACCAGCAGGAGGAGTCCGCTTATGTCGAGATTCGTCGACCGCGTAGTGCTCCACCTCGCGGCGGGGGACGGTGGCCGCGGGTGCACGTCCGTGCACCGGGAGAAGTTCAAGCCGCTCGGCGGCCCCGACGGGGGCAACGGCGGGAGCGGCGGGGACGTGGTGCTGGTGGTGGACCCCCAGGTCCACACGCTGCTCGACTTCCACTTCCGGCCCCACGCGCGCGCCGGTAAGGGAGAGCCCGGGATGGGCGCCAACCGGAACGGCGCCCAGGGTGATGACCTCGTCCTGGCGGTGCCGCCCGGGACCGTCGTGCTGGACCAGAACGGTGAGATGCTGGCCGATCTGGTCGGTGCCGGGACCCGCTTCGTGGCGGCCGAGGGCGGCAAGGGTGGGCTCGGTAACGCCGCGCTCGCCTCCAGGGCCCGCAAGGCCCCCGGGTTCGCCCTGCTCGGTGAGCCCGGCGAGGTCCGCGACCTCACCCTCGAGCTCAAGTCCATGGCCGACGTCGGACTGGTCGGGTTCCCCTCTGCCGGCAAGTCCTCTCTCGTGTCGGTGCTCTCCGCGGCCAAGCCCAAGATCGCCGACTACCCGTTCACCACCCTGGCCCCCAACCTCGGGGTGGTCTCGGTGGGCGACGACACGTTCACCATCGCGGACGTGCCCGGGCTCATCCCGGGTGCCAGCGAGGGGCGGGGCCTGGGCCTGGACTTCCTGCGCCACATCGAGCGCACGGCCGTCCTCGCACACGTCGTGGACTGCGCGAGCCTCGAGTCCGACCGCGACCCCATCTCGGACGTCGACGCGCTCGAGGCGGAGCTCGCCGCCTACCAGCCGGAACTCGCCGACGCCGGTCTGGGGGAGCTGGCCGATCGGCCGCGGGTCGTGGTGCTCAACAAGATCGACGTGCCGGACGCCGCTGATATGGCCGAGATGGTCACCGCCCACTTCGAGGCCAAGGGCTGGCCGGTGTATGCCATCTCCGCGGTCGCGCACAAGGGCCTGGACGAACTGAGGTACGGGCTCTACGAGCTCATCAAGGCCCACCGCAAGGCCAACCCGCCGGCGGCGCCCGAGCGGATCGTGTTGCGGCCGAGGACCGTCGACGTGGCCGAGTTCACCGTCCGGAAGGACCCGAACGAGGCCGGTGCCTACGTGGTCTCGGGATCCAAGCCCGAGCGCTGGATCCGCCAGACAGACTTCGCCAACGACGAGGCCGTCGGCTTCCTCGCCGACCGCCTGGCCCGGCTCGGGGTCGAGGACGCGCTCATCAAGGCCGGCGCGCAGGCGGGCTGCACGGTCACCGTCGGCGACGTCTCCTTCGACTGGGAGCCGCAGACCCCGGCCGGTGTGGACCTCATGCGTACGGGCCGAGGCACCGACATCCGGTTGGAGTCCGACGAGCGCGTGGGCGCCCACGAGCGCAAGTACCGCAAGCGGGTGCGCCGCGGGCTGATCGACCCCGACGAGGAGATCCTGGAGTGACCGGCGAACCGGAGCTGCGGCGCCGGATCGGCACGGCCCGCCGGGTGGTGGTCAAGATCGGCTCGTCGGCCATCACGAGCTTCGGTGGCGGGATCCGCCGGCCGCAGCTCGACGCCCTGGCCGACGTCTGCCAGGCGCGCATGGCCGCGGGGTCGGACGTCTTCGTGGTCTCCTCCGGCGCGATCGGCGCGGGGATGTCCCCACTGGGGATGACCACCCGACCCGCCACCCTGTCCGCCAAGCAGGCGGCCGCCAGTGTGGGGCAGCTCGAACTGGCCCGGGCGTGGGGCGACTCGTTCTCCAGGTACGACCGCGTGGTGGGCCAGGTCCTGCTGACGGCGGGGGACATCGGGCGCCGGGAGAGCGCGGCCAACGCGCAGCGCACCCTGGACCGACTCCGCACGCTCGGCGCGGTGCCGGTGGTCAACGAGAACGACACGGTGGCCACCAACGAGATCCGCTTCGGGGACAACGACCGCCTGGCCGCGCTGGTGGCCCACCTCATCAGCGCCGATGCGTTGATCCTGCTCTCGGACGTGGACGCGCTCTACGACTCCGACCCCCGCAAGGGTGACGCCACCGCGGTGACGATGGTGTCGGGCGCGGCCGACCTCGACGGGGTGGTGGCCGGGGCCGGCGGTGCGCTGGGCACCGGCGGGATGGCCTCCAAGCTCGCGGCCGCGCGACTGGCCGCCGAC
>NZ_JAALDZ010000322.1:0-14549 GCF_014145125.1 Dietzia sp. CQ4
GGGGCCGCCGATCTGGCCGCGTTGGCCAGACGGGCGGCCGTGCTCTCGCTCCGGCGTCCGGTCGGGGCCGCGGGGGCGCTGTCCTCCGTCGGGGAGCTCGAGGACGTCCTGGACGCCATCGCCCGGGGGGAGGAGACCGACGCGGCGGGACTCGCGGACGCGCTCGCCGATCCGGGCCCCGAGGGTGACTACAGCCCGGCCGGCCTCGCCCGGATCACCGAGCTCTCCCGCATCATCGCCGGGCTCAGGGCCCGGTCGTCCGCGCCCCCGGCCAGGCTCGTGGCCGCCGCGGAGCAGGCGTTGGGTCTGGATGCCGAGGTACGCCTGCGGGAGCGTGTGGGTGGGGGAGAGGCCCGCGAGCAACTCGACGAACTGCAGGAGGTGGCCGCGGGGTTCCGGGCCGACCGGGGTCCGGGGTTGGACGCCTTCCTGGCACACCTCGACCTGGCGCGCACCGTGGACGGCGGGCTCGCCCGGGGTGAGGTCGCCGCCACCCCGGGCCGGGTGCAGATCCTCACCGTGCACTCGGCCAAGGGGTTGGAGTGGGAGATCGTCGCCGTGCCCCACCTGTCGGTCGGGATCTTCCCCTCCGACCGGGCGCCCCATACCTCGATCCGGGCGGCCACCCACCTGCCGGAGGAGCTGCGCGGGGACCGGGAGGACGGGGACAACCCCGGCGGGGTGCCCGTGCCCCGGCTCGACGGGGTCGCGGACCGCAAGCTCCTGGAGGCCGCGCTCAGGTCTCACATCGACCGCGTCAAGAAGCGTTCGCTCGACGAGGACCGACGCCTGTTCTATGTGGCCGTCACCCGAGCGGAACACTCTCTGCTGCTCTCGGCCTCGCACTGGCACGGGAGCGGTTCCACACCCCGGGGCCCGTCGGAGTTCCTCGACGAGGTACTCGAGTCGTGCCGCGGACCCGAGCCGCTGGGGGAGACGGACCACCTCGTCGTCACACCGTCGGCCACCAATCCGGCCACCGAGGCGGTGGTGGAGGCCACCTGGCCGCGTGCGGCGGAGGAGGACCGCACGTCCGCGGCCCGCGCGGTGGCGCTGGCCTCACCGGTGGACCCCGAGACCGACCCTGTGCCCGATCACGGGTCCGCCCGGGGCTGGCACCTCATGGCGGCGCCGCTGCTCGCGGATGCGCGCCGGGCTGCCGAGCAGCGTGACGCCGTGGTCCTGCCGCGGCGGCTGACCGCGGGTGAGGTGGTGGCCATGGCGACCGATCCCGACGCGTTCACCGATCGCCTCCGCCGACCGGTGCCGTTCCGGCCCGACCGCTTCGCCCGTCGCGGAACGCGGTTCCACCTGTGGCTGGAACACCGCTTCGGGGCCACCCACCTGCTGGACATCGACGATCTCCCCGGCGCCGGGGACCATGGTGCGGTCGACGGTGTGTCGGAGTCGGACCTCACGGCGTTGCAGCAGGCCTTCGAATCGTCGCGATGGGCCCGACAGACACCCGAGGCGGTGGAGGTGCCGTTCGAGGTCGGACTCGGGGAGCATCTGCTGCGTGGCCGCATGGACGCGGTGTTCGCGGACGGGGACGACTGGATCGTCGTCGACTGGAAGACCGGGCGGGTCCCGGGCCCCGGGGAGATGCCCGCGGTCTCGCTCCAGTTGGCGGTCTACCGCTACGCGTGGGCGAGAGTCCTCTCCGCCAGGCTCGGACGACCGGTCGAACTCCACAGGGTCCGGGCCGCCTTCCACTACGTCCGGGCCGGCAGGACCGTCGAACCGGCCGATCTCCCCGACGCGGAGGAGCTGCTCCGACTCCTCTCCACCGGACCGGGGAGAGGCCGGTTGTTGTCCGACGGTGACCGATAGGCCACGATGGTCCCGGTGACCCCGATGATCGACGGCGGTCCCGTCCCGGAACGGAGCTGCCGATGGTGAGGAAGCGCGCACTCGCGTCCCGTGTCCGCAGCAGCGACCCCTTGGACGAGAGCCCCGACCACATCCTCGTGGGCGTGGTGAGCATCCCCGCGAACGCCGAGAGCCCGTGGCGGCTCATCGGCAAGCGCGTCCTGATGGCCGTGCTCACGCTGGCCCTGGCGGCCCTCGTGGTGTATCTCGATCAGGAGGGGTATGAAGGGGGCGGTGGGGCCGACGGCCGGATCACGGTCGTCGACGCCTTCTACTACGCCACCGTCTCCCTCTCGACCACGGGTTACGGGGACATCTCCCCGATCACCCAGCAGGCGCGGCTGCTGAACGCCATTCTGATCACGCCGCTGCGCGTGCTCTTCCTGATCCTGCTCGTCGGTACCACCCTGTCGGTGCTCACCGAGCAGTCCCGTCAGGCCCTCAGGATCCAGCGTTGGAGGAACCTCGTGCGCAACCACACCGTCGTCGTCGGCTACGGCACCAAGGGCAGGTCGGCCGTCGCGGCGATGCTCGCCGACGAGATCGCCCCCGACGACATCGTCGTGGTCGACACCGACCCCCAGGCGCTGAGGTCCGCGGCCGCCCGCGGACTGGTCACCGTCCAGGGCTCGGCCACCCGGTCGGACGTCCTCAAGCTCGCGGGCGTCACCCGCGCCGCGGCCGTGGTGGTGGCGACCAATTCCGACGACACCGCGGTGCTGGTCACGCTGACCGCGCGCGAGCTGGCACCCAACGCCAAGATCGTCGCCACCGTTCGTGAGTCGGACAACAAGCATCTGCTGAAGCAGTCGGGCGCGGACTCCGTGGTGGTCTCCGCCGAGACGGCCGGGCGCCTGCTCGGCCTGGCGACCATCACCCCGACCGTCGTGGGGATGATGGAGGACCTGCTGACCCCCGACGAGGGGTTCTCCATCGCCGAACGGCGCGTGGAGGAGTCCGAGGTCGGCGGCTCGCCGCGCCATCTGGCCGAGCTCGTCCTGGGAGTGGTCCGCAAGGGTCAGCTGATCAAGGTCAACGAACCCGAGGCGGACGCCCTGGAGACCGGGGACCGCCTGCTCTACATCAAGATGGTCTCGGGCTGAGACCAGGGCCGGCGACGCGGGCGGTCCGGGTGGCCGCGGCGTCCGCCGGGCTGGCACGCTGACCGCTCCCCCAAGATCTGCGAGAAGGAACCCCGACCATGCCGCTGGACTTCAGCCTCGACTCCGACCCCGTGCTGTCCGTCGCCGCGCCCGACCGGGCCGCGCCGCTCAGGCAGGACGTCGACGGTCTGTCGCGGGGATGGGCCACCGCGCGGGTGCTGCGGGTCGACCGCCGCAACCGGTTCGCCACGGACCCGGCGGCCGGGGGCCGTCGACGCATCCGGTTGGAACCCGCGTCGGACCACGCCGAGGAGCTGCCGGAGACCGCGGTGTTCCTCGGGCGTACGGACGAGGGGCGCCACATCTGGGCCCTGCCCGTGGAGGAGCTGCCCGATGACCCGGCGGTGGCGTCACTCCGGGTGACCGGAGCGGACCTGGTCGAGGGCGACGGCTCACTGGCCTCGCAGGCCCTCGCCCTGCTCGGCTGGCACCGGGACACCGTGCGGGGCCGGGAACCGCAGCACCATCCGCGCCGCGTGGACGCGGGCTGGGCCATCGAGGACCCGTTCCACGGAGGACCCGAGTACCCACGCACGGACCCGGCCGTGATCTGCCTGGTCCACGACGGTGGGCGCCGGGTGCTCCTGGCACGTCAACCGGTCTGGCCGGCCGGGATGTACTCCCACGTCGCCGGATTCGTGGAGGCGGGGGAGTCCCTGGAGGGCTGTGTCCGGCGCGAGGTGAAGGAGGAGGTCGGCGTGGAGGTCGACCGGGTCCGCTACCTCGGCAGCCAACCCTGGCCGTTCCCCCGCTCACTGATGGTGGGTTTCCACGCGGTCGGGGACCCGGACGCGCCGATCGTGCTCGAGGACGAGGAGATCAGTGAGGCCGCCTGGTTCGACGTCGACGAGGTCCGCGCCGCGCTCGACGGCCGGGGCGACCTCATGGTGGCCCCACCGGTATCGATCGCCCACGTGATGCTCCGGTCGTGGGTCGCCGCGGTGGACCGTTAGGCGTCCGCGAGCTCGGCGAGCTTGGCCCTCACCTGGGAGGCCGGGGGGTTGGTGGCGGTGGTGCCGTCCGAGTACAGCGCCGTCGGGACGACACGGTTGCCGCCGTTGACGCTCTCGACGAACGCCGCGGCCTCGGCGTCGGCGTCCACGTCGATCTCCGTGTAACCGATCTCCTTCTCGTCCAGCAGCTTCTTGAGCCGGGTACAGAAGGGGCACCACGTGGTGGTGTAGAGGGTCAGGGCCTCGGCATCGTTCGTGAGATCGCTCATGACGGGGTCCAACGCTCGGAGACCGGGGAATCATCCCGGGGGAGGCCCACGGCGATGTGTCGGGGCCGGATGCCACCATGGTGGCGTGGATGACGTGCGGCGTGACCGGGACTCGGCCCTCGACGGACTGGACCCCCAGCAGCGGCGGGCAGTCCTGGCGCCCCGCGGACCCGTCTGCATCCTCGCGGGCGCGGGGACCGGCAAGACGCGCACCATCACCCGGCGCATCGCCCACCTGGTGACCACCGGACACGTCCGTGGGGACCAGGTCCTGGCCGTCACGTTCACCGCCCGCGCGGCAGGGGAACTGCGCATGCGGCTCGCCGGGCTGGGCGTGGCGGACGCGGGGACGGGGCCGGTCCAGGCGCGGACCTTCCACTCGGCGGCTCTGCGCAACCTCTCCTACTTCTGGCCGCGGGTCTACGGCGAGGAACCCTGGCAGCTGCTCGACGGACAGTTCCGGGCGGTCGCGCAGGCGGTCCGCCGGGTGGGGCTGGATCCCTCGACGGAGACGATCCGGGACGTCCTCACCGAGATCGGCTGGGCCAAGTCCAGTCTGCTCACCCCCGACACGTACGCCGAGCGGGCGGTCGCACTCAGTCGTGACCTCCCGGCCCCCGCCCCGGAGGTGGCGCGGGCGTTCCGGGCGTACGAGGATCTCAAGGTGTCGGGCCCGGTCCGCATGCTCGACTTCGACGATCTGCTGGGACACATGGCGGAACTGGTGGAGGAGGTCCCGGCGATCGCGGAGGAGTTCCGGGACCGCTACCGGTGCTTCGTGGTGGACGAGTTCCAGGACGTCACCCCCGCCCAGCAGCGCCTGCTGTCGGCCTGGCTCGGTCGGCGCGACGACCTCACCGTGGTGGGCGACGTCAACCAGACCATCTACTCCTTCGCCGGGGCCGATCCGGACTATCTGCTCGGATTCGCCGAGCGCTACCCGGAGGCGACCGTCGTCCGCCTGGAGTCGGACTACCGGTCCACCCCGCAGGTGGTCGACCTGGCCAACGCGGTGATCGGGGCCGGCGCGGGGCGGTTCCGATCAGCCGGTCTCACCCTCCGTGGAATGCGTCCGGCGGGGCCCGACCCCGTCCTCACCGAGTATCCGGACGAGGACGCGGAGGCGGAGGCGGTCGCCGGGGCGATCGCCGATCTGGTCCACGGTGGGCTCGACCCCTCGGAGGTCGCGGTCCTCTACCGCGTCAACGCGCAGTCGGAGCGCATCGAGGCCGCGCTGGACGAGGTGGGGATCGGTTATCGGCTCAAGGGTGGGGAGGGCTTCTTCGACCGGACGGTGATCAGGCGCGCGATGTCGGCGATCGACAGACTGGTCGACGGCACCGACGAGGCGGTCACGGAGGAGCACTCCGCGCTCACCGACCCCACCGACGTCGCGCGGGTGATCCGGGCGTCACTGGAACCGTTGGGTCTCACGGCCGCCGAGCCGTCGGGCGCCCAGGCCCGGGAGAAGTGGGAGTCGCTGACCGCGCTGATGGGCCTCGTGGAGGAGATCGCCACCACCGAGGACCGCCCCGGGCTACTCCCGGTGGTCGCCGGTCTGAGAGCCCGCGCCGCCGCGAGGCACGCCCCTGACCAGCGCGGGGTGACCCTGGCGTCGTTCCACGCCGCCAAGGGGCTCGAATGGGATGCGGTGTTCCTCCTCGGGGTGCACGAGGGCAGCCTGCCCATCAGTCACGCGATCAAGGCCGGGCCGGACGCCATCGAGGAGGAGCGGCGCCTGCTGTACGTGGGGGTCACCCGGGCACGGGAGCACCTGTCCGTCTCGTGGAGCCGCAGCCGACGGGCCGGGGGCCGCGCCACACGCCGTCCCAGCCGCTTCCTCGACCCGGTCCGCCCGGCACCGGCGCCCGGGGGAAGCCGCCAGACGTCCGACTCCCCGGACAAGGGGCGTTGTCGCGGATGCGGGGAGCGGCTCACCGGGCCGATGCACCGGGCGCTGGGATCGTGCCCCGACTGCTCGGTGGAGGTCGACACCGGGTTGTTCGAGCGGCTGCGCGACTGGCGCAGGGAGACGTCGGAACGCATCGGCAAACCCGCGTACACGGTGTTCACCAACGACACTCTCGTGCAGATCGCCCGCGAGCGTCCCGCGGACACCCGGGCGCTCGGGCGCATCGGCGGGATCGGGGCGCACAAGCTCGGCGAGTACGGGGACGATGTCCTCCGCCTGGTCAGGGAGGGCTGATCCCGGCCGGTCCGGAGTGGCTCACTCCTCGTCGGGGAAGATCTCCGGCATCCAGCGATGGACGATCTGCCGGTACGGGGCGGTCGCCTCGAGCTGGCACAGCATGCCCACCGAGGCCGAGAGCACCCGGTGGATGAGGACGTACTCGCGGGGAAGCGTGAAGGACCGCGAGGTCCGGAACTCACGGCCGGAGACGTCCCCGTACACCGCCATGATCCCCTGCATCCACTTGCGGTCGAAGTGGAACTCGGGCTTGCGCATCGGCTCGATGAAGGGCCCGAGGAAGGCCATCGCGTCCGCGGGGTCCAACCCGCCCCGGCCCACGTACCCGGAGCGCGTCATGAGGGCGAGCAGCTCCTCGGACTCCCCGGCCAGCGCGAGCCGCATCATCGAGGTGAGGACCGCGGGCATGCCGTCCGGTAGCGGGAGTGACGCCCCGAAGTCCAGCACCACCATCCGACCGTCGTCCGCGAGGAGGAAGTTGCCGGGGTGCGGGTCGCCGTGCATCATCCGCGCGCGGGCGGGGGAACAGAACTGGAACTCCGCCAGCAGTCCACCGGCCCGGTCGCGCTCCTCCTGGGTCCCGCTCGCGGCGATCCGGCCGAGCGTGCGACCCTCGGCCCACTCGGTGACCAGGACCTTCGGGGCGGAGGCGAGCACGGCGGGGACGCGGATCAGCGGGTCGTCGCGGAACGCGGCGGCGAACACCCGCTGCGTGTCGGCCTCCCCCCGGTAGTCCAGTTCGGCCACGGCGCTGTCGTACAACTCGTCGATGACCCCTTTGACGTCAGTGCCGGGGTTGAGGGGCCGCAGGAGCGGGGAGAGACGTCGGAGCTGACGGAGGTCCGACCGCAACGCCTCGTCGGCCCCGGGGTACTGGATCTTCACCGCCACCTCCCGACCGTCCGACCAGACCGCGCGGTGCACCTGCCCGATCGAGGCCGCGGCGGCCGCGGAGGTGTTGAACTCGGCGAACCGCTCCCGCCACCGCAGGCCGAGTTGGGTGTCGAGGACCTGCTCGACCTCGGCGGGGGGCAGCGGCGGAGCCTCGGCCTGGAGCTTGGTGAGCGCCTCGCGGAACGGGCCCGCGTACTTGTCGGGCATCCCGGCCTCGAACACGCTGAGAGCCTGACCCACCTTCATCGCCCCGCCCTTGAGCTCTCCGAGCACGGCGAAGACCTGTTCGGCCGCCTGGTCGGCCAGCTCCTCGGTCAGTACGCCCTCGCCCCTGCCCAGAGCTCGACGTCCCAGCGACCCGGCGGCTCGTCCGGCGATTCCCAGGGGCAGGCCTGCGAGGCGCGCTGCTCGGCGGGATGAGGTGCGGGGGAGATCGGCCACGCCTCCAATCATGACAGAGGATGCCGATATGTCGCCGCGCCGCAGGTACAGCGATCGGAGGACGGCCATTCGAGCCTTCTCCACAGCCCCTCGGCGGGATTGATCTCGACGGACGCCCCGATGGTCTGGAGGGGGCGGTCGGCCCCACGGCTGGCGGAGACCTCGGCGAGGACCAGGGCGGCTGCCGCCGTGAGCGCGGGCACTCCGGCCGAGGGGGATCGGCCGACGAGCTGGGCGGCGACGAACGGCCACCGCGGGTCACGTCCGGCGCGGAACAGGTCCACGCACCGCAGACACGGACTCGCCCCGGGGATCACGGTGGGCCCCACCACCACCCGGCCGTCGCGGGCGTACACGTGGAGATGCACCTGACCGGAGCGGGTGAGGGCGGAGGCCACCACCGGATCCACCGCGATCGATCCGGTCAGGATCACCAGGTCCGGTGTCGGGCCGCGGCGGGTCCAGGGCGGACGGTCGCGGTCGAAGGCCAGTCCCGGGTCGGGACCGGTCGTGACCCGGCAGCCGTTGACCGACAGCGGCCCACGCAGCACCTCTGACAGCTGGCCCCTCCCGAGGATGTGGACCTGTCGGACGGCGGCCGGTCGCGGGGTGGGCACCGGCTCCGGTGCGGCGACGTCCGGGCCGGTGAGCCGGACGTGGCCGAGCTCGGCCAGGCGGGCCAGGATCCTGGCGACAGCGGGCAGGTCGGCGGCGTCGACCCCGGCCCGGGTGGCGACCTCGTCGAGGTCCGCGCCCGCGTCGAGGTCGAGGAGGAGCGAGGCCAACCCCCTGGGACCGCACGAGGTGGGTGCGACCACCACGACCGCGCGGTCCGGAGCCAGACCCACCTGGACCGACTCGTGGTCGCGCACCACCACGACGGTCCCGGCCCGCAGGACGGCGCGGACGGGGTTCCTGGAGGTGGGGGCGCTGTCCGGGGGAGCGTGGGGCGGGAGGACGACGGAGTCGGTCGCTGGTGACACGGGCACATCGTGGCACGAGCACGGTCACCGCGGGGGAGCCCGTCAGGGGTTGTCCACAGGCCCGGCGCGCCAGGTGCCGCCTGTGGATAACGGCGTGATCCCCGGTCGTCTACCGTGGTCGGCGTGCCGCCCCCGCCCCGCCCGGAACCCGATGTCGACCCGGACTCCCGCCCCGACGACGGGCTGCCCACCAGCCCTGATGACCCCAGGATCGAGGTGCGGCGGTCGCGCCGACGCAAGCGGACGGTCTCGGCGCGCGTGGAGGGCCGGACCGTGGTGGTGTTCATGCCGGCGGGGCTGCCCCGGGCCGAGGAGCGCCGGCTCGTCGTCGACATGCTGGCGCGCCTGCGTCGTTCCGGACGGCGGTCGGGGAGCCGCGCGTCCGACGAGGATCTGATGCGACGAGCGACCACCCTGTCGGCCAGGTGGATGGACGGACGCCCGCGTCCGGCGTCGATCCGGTGGGTGCCCGCCATGACCACCCGGTGGGCCTCGTGTTCACCGGGGTCGGGGGAGATCAGGGTCAGCGACGTGCTGCGTGAGGTCCCCTCGTACGTGCTGGACTACGTCGTCGTCCACGAGCTCGCCCATCTCGTGGTACCGGGCGGGCACACACCGCAGTTCTGGGCGGAGGTGCGGCGCTATCCCCGTACCGAGCGGGCCATGGGTTTCCTCGAGGCGTACGCGAGGACCCCCGGGCCGGCCGGCGACGGAGCGGCCGGTGGCGGAGAGGGTGTGGGGGACCTGGTGCAGGACGACGACTCCCGGGCCGACGACTCCCTGGCCGACGACTCCCGGGCCGACGACCAGGGGTCCGCGCACGGACCCGACCGGACGGCCGACCGGCGATAGGCCCGCCGACCCCTCGACCCCGCCGACCCCTCGACCCCGCGGCCCACCCGTCCGTCGGTCGGGTGGTCAGGCGTCCCGCGCGGGACCGTCCGTGTCGTTGCCGTTGCCGTTGCCGCTGTCGCCCGATCCGTCCCCGGCCCCGGACTCGCGGAGGAACTTCTCGATCTCGTCCACCCCGGACTGGTCCCCGGTGGTCTCGTCGAGGAGCCGGTCGATCACCGCGGCGGGGTTCTCGAGGTCCTCGCCCACGGGGAGCAGGTCCGGATGGCTCCACAGGCCGTCGCGGCGATCCGTGCCGACTGCCTCTCCGACCCGGCGCCACAGCTCCGAGGCCTCGCGCGCCTTCCGCGGGCGCAGTTCGAGACCGACGAGACCGGCGAAGGCCTGCTCGGCCGCGCCACCGGTGGCCCGGCGTCGCAGCCACATCTCGCGCAGCTTGTCCGCGCTGGGCAGTCGGTCACCGACCGCGGCGGTGACGACAGCGTCGACCCAGCCCTCGACCAGGGCGAGCAGCGTCTCGAGGCGGCCGAGCGCGGCCTCGTTGACATTCGTCACCTTGGGGCCGATGGCGCCCGCGCCGCCGGACAGCAGTTCCTGGAGCTTGGTGGGGTCCTGGAGGATGGACGGGTCGAGACCCGAGGCCAGGTCGTCGAGCCCCGAGGTGTCGACCCGGATCCCGCGGGCGTACTCCTCGACGGTGGCCAGCACCCGAGCCCGCAGCCAGGGCGCTCCGGCGAACAACCGGATGTGCGCGGCCTCGCGCGCGGCGAGGAACACCACGACCTCCTGGCGGGGCAGCTCGAGCTCCTCGGCGAACGCGTCGATCGCGGTCGGGCACAGGGCGGCCACGCCGTCGTCCCCGAACGGGAGCCCCACCTCGGAGGAGAACAGCACGGCGGGGGCGAGCTTGCCCAGTCCCTGGCCGAGCTGCATCCCGAAGCCCATGCCGCCCATCTGGTCGAGCATTCCCAGGAGCGGGCCGGCGAGCTGGCGCGCCTCCTCGGGCATCGCCCCCTTGGTGGCCGAGTTCATCTGCTCGGCGACCGGGGTGCAGATCTTCTCCCACGTGGGGAGGGACTGTTCGACCCACTGCTGGGGGGTCCACACCTCGGTCCGGTGTACGCCGGAGGGGAACATCGTGGTCTCGTCCAGCCACAGCTCGGCCAGCCGGACGGACTCCTGCGCGGCGGTGCCGGAGGCCTCGCTCACGATCGGGGTACGGCCGAGGGCCTGCAGTGCCACGGTGCGGGCGAGCTGGTAGTTCACCGGGCCGGAGGCGCCGGGCCCGGTCATCGCCGACCCCATGGAGCCGAGCATCTGCCCGAACTGGGAGAGCATCTGGCCGAACTGACCGAACTGGGAGGGGTCGAAACCGCCGGGGCCGCCCGGGTCGCGGCCCCGGTCGTCGTCGCGACCGTCGTCATCGGAAGCGGAGAAACCGAAGGGCTGGTTCATGCCACAACGGTACAGCCCGACGGGTGCGCAGGTCCGGGCGCGACGTCACGGTTCCGCCCGCGCGGACTACCCTTGCCCCCGTGAGTCGCCGACTGCTGACCCTCCTCGCCGCTCTGGTCCCGGCGGTGCTGCTGCTCGTCCTGGCCACGTCGGCGACCGTGCCGCTCGTGGCCATGGGCCCCGGGCCCACCTACGACACCCTCGGGGAGGTCGAGGTCGAGCGTGGCGACGGGGTGGAGACGGTCCCCGTCGTCGAGGTCAGCGGGCGTGAGGCGGACGAGACCTCCGGAGCACTACGGATGACGACGGTCGCGGTCCGCGACAACCTGACCCTGCTCGACGCCATGAGGTTCTGGCTGGATCCGGTGCAGATGGTGGTCCCCCGCGACCAGGTCTTCCCCCCGGAACGGTCGAGGGACGAGGTCCGCGAGTCCAACGCCGCGGAGATGGTGGGGTCGGAGAACTCGGCCGAGGCCGCCGCCTACGGGTACCTGGGGATCCCGATGCAGCCCCGGGTCGAGGCCGTCGACCCGGAGGGCGCGGCGGCCGACCTCCTCCGTGAGGGCGACATCCTGACCTCGATCGCCGGGGAGCGGGTCTCGGATTCGACAGCGGTGGTCGAGCAGGTCAGCGCCCACCGTCCGGGCGACGAGGTCCGGATCGGGTTCACCAGGGACGGGCGCGAGGAGACGACGACGACGACGTTGCAGCCCGCCGGACCGGACGGCGATCCCGACCAGGGCCGCCTGGGCATCCTCGTCGGCGACACACCGGCCGACGGGACGGACGTCGAGATCAACATCGACCCGAACGTGGGCGGCCCCTCGGCGGGGCTGGTCCTGGCGGTCGCGATCGTGGACAAGCTGTCCCCGGGCGAGTTGACCGGCGGGGCCGAGGTCGCCGGATCGGGCACGATCCGGGTCGACGGAACCGTCGGGCCGATCGGGGGGATCACGCACAAGATCCGTGCCGCCCGGGATGCGGGGGCGACCGAGTTCCTCGTCCCCGCCGGAAACTGTGCGGAAGCCGTGCAGGACCCACCGGGTGGCATCCGCCTGATCGAGGTGGACACCCTCCGGGGCGCGCTGGAGGCGCTGGAGGAGGCCGTTTCCGGGGGAGAGCCACCGACCTGCGGGTGAGGCGACGCTTTTCCGTAAGGTGGGTTCCACGAGCATGTCCGCCCCAGCAGTCCAGGAGCTTCCCCGGTGTCCGTCCGCCCACCCGGTAATCCCGGTCGGCCGATCGCGATCTCACGTCGCGGCCGAGCCGTCGCCATCTCCATCGTCATCCTCATCGTCCTGATCCAGGTACTGCCGAGGATCAACTCCACCTACACCAACTGGCTGTGGTTCGGCTCGGTCGACGCCACCAGTGTGATGAGGACCGAGCTGCTCACGCGGATCGGTCTGTTCGTCGTGGTCGCCCTCCTGGTGGGACTCGCGATCGCCGCGGGGATCCTGCTGGCCTTCCGGTACCGGCCGGTGTTCCTGGCACAGCCGGGGATGCCCGATGCGTTGGCGAGGTACCGGGCGGCTCTCGGCGACTCGCCGGCCAAGACGGTGCTGTGGGTCCCTGTCGCGATCGGCCTCCTCGCCGGTTCGGTGGCGCAGTCGGGCTGGCAGTCGGTCCTGGCGTTCTTCAACTCCACGCCGTTCGGTCAGACGGATGCGCAGTTCGGGCTCGACATCTCCTTCTACGCCTTCGAGCTGCCGCTGTGGCGGTCGATCGTCACCTGGCTCATGGTGGCCGTGGTCCTGGCGTTTATCGCCAACCTCGTCACGCACTACCTGTTCGGTGGGCTCCGTCCCGGAGCGCGTGAGGGTGCGCTGACCCGCGCCGCGCGGATACAGCTGGTCAGCCTCGCCGGACTGTTCATCCTGCTCAAGGCGGCCGCCTACTGGCTCGACCGCTACGAGCTGCTGTTCCGGGAGAACGCGACGTTCACCGGTGCCGGACACACCGATGTCAACGCGCTGATCCCGGCCAAGATCTTCATGTTCTCCGTGGCCATCGTCTGCGCGATCGCCTTTTTCTCCGCGATCGTGATCAGGGACCTGCGCATCCCCGCGCTCGCTACCGTGCTCCTGCTGTTCTCCGCGCTCGTGGTGGGCTCGGCCTGGCCGCTCGCCGTGGAGCAGTTCTCCGTCAACCCCAACCGCGCCGAGAAGGAACGGGAGTACATCGCCCGCAACATCGAGGCCACGCGGGCCGCGTACGACATCGGGGACGACCGCGTCACCTACATAGAGAACTGGGGCTCGGCCGACCCGAACCCGCGGGAGGCGGGCTCGGACGTCACGACGCTGTCCAACGTCCGCGTGCTCGACCCCAACGTCCTCTCGCCCACGTTCACCCAGCTGCACCAGCTGCGGAACTTCTACGGCTTCCCCGAGACGCTCGGCATCGACAGGTACACGATCGACGGTGAGATGCGGGACTTCCTCGTGGCCGCCCGTGAGCTCAAGCCGGAGTCCCTGCAGGCCAACCAGCGGGACTGGATCAACCGGCACACCGTCTACACCCACGGCAACGGCTTCGTCTCCGCGCCCGCCAACCGCGTCAACGAGATCGCGGACGACGCCGGCTCGGATCGCGGCGGACTGCCGAACTTCCAGGTCTCCGACCTCGAGGCCATCGCCAGTGGTCAGGAGATGGTGATCCCGGTGACCCAGCCGCGGACCTACTTCGGTCCGCTGATCGCCCAGTCCGACCCCGACTACGCCATCGTCGGCGACAACGGCGAGGGCCCGCGCGAGTACGACACGGACACCCAGCAGTACACCTACACCGGCGAGGGCGGGGTCCCGATCGGCGGCTGGATCAACCGCACGGCCTACGCGCTGAGGTTCGCCGAGCGCAACATCCTGCTGTCCAGCCTGATCGGCGACGACTCCAAGATCATCTACGACCGCGACCCCCGCGACCGTGTCCAGAAGGTCGCCCCGTGGCTGACCACCGACACCAATACGTA
Source organism: Dietzia sp. CQ4 (assembly GCF_014145125.1). Taxonomy (NCBI): domain Bacteria; kingdom Bacillati; phylum Actinomycetota; class Actinomycetes; order Mycobacteriales; family Dietziaceae; genus Dietzia; species Dietzia sp. CQ4. The sequence continues at coordinate 14,060 of NZ_JAALDZ010000322.1, forward strand.
CCCGGCCGTGATCGACGGACGGATCAAGTGGATCGTCGACGGGTACACCACGCTCAAGACCTATCCGTACGCCGAGCTGAGTTCGCTGGAGGCGATGACGGCGGACTCGACCAACGAGGCCGGCGGCCGGGTGCTGCCGGACGAGGAGGTCTCGTACATCCGCAACTCGGTCAAGGCCACGGTCGACGCCTACGACGGCACGGTGGACCTCTACGCGTTCGACGAGTCGGATCCGGTGCTGCAGACCTGGATGAAGGCCCTACCCGGCATCGTGCAGCCGCGGGACGCGATCTCGGAGGAGCTCGAGGAGCACCTTCGCTACCCGGAGGACCTGTTCAAGGTCCAGCGTGAGCTGCTGGCCAAGTACCAGGTCGACGACCCGGGCCAGTTCTTCACCAACGACGCCTTCTGGTCGGTGCCCTCCGATCCCACCGTGACCTCGTCGATCCAGAACCCGACCCCGCCCGCGGGCGGGCCGGCCGGCGGGCCG
>NZ_JAALDZ010000323.1:0-2178 GCF_014145125.1 Dietzia sp. CQ4
GGGCGCCGGGGCGGTCGGCGCGGCGGGAGCGGACGATGGCGTCCCACGCGTCCGGCGGTGCGGCGTCGTCGGTCTCCGGCTCGGGGACGGGACCGTGCGGCGGCGCCGGCTCGTCCTCGGACGGCGGGTCCTCACAGAGCACACGCAGTGCCCGGGCGGTGAGGTCGCGGACCCCCTCGGGAGGGAGCACGCCGTCGATCATCCCGCGGCGGGCGAGGTTCTCCGAGACCTGGACGCCCTCGGGGAAGGGCGCGTCGTAGAGCGCCTCGTAGACGCGCGGGCCGAGGAACCCGATCAGCGCGCGGGGTTCGGCGACGGAGACGTGGCCCAGCGAGCCCCAGGAGGCGAACACCCCTCCGGTGGTCGGATGGCGCAGGTACACCAGGTAGGGCAGTCCCGCCGACTTGTGCCCGGCGACGGCGGCGGAGATCTTGACCATCTGCAGGAAGGCGATGGTGCCCTCCTGCATGCGGGTCCCCCCCGACGTCGGGGAGGCCAGGATCGGCAGGCGTTCGGCGGTGGCACGCTCGATCGCGGAGACGATCCGCTCGGCCGCCGCGATGCCGATCGATCCGGCCAGGAAGTCGAACTCGCAGGCGATGAACACGACCCGCCGACCCAGCAGTCGTCCTTCGCCGGTGATGACGGACTCGTCCACCCCGGAGTCCCGCGCCGCGCGCTCGAGGGAGGCCTCGTAACCCGGGACCGAGTCGACCTGGGGCGAGCGCAGCGGAGCGGAGTCCCAGGACCGGAACGACCCGTCGTCGAGGACCATGTCGAGGATCTGCAGAGCTCCGGTTCGCGCCATGGACGCATCGTACGGTGGGCGCGTTCACCAGCAGGTATCGTCGGTCGCGGGGTGCAGGGTAGTACCCCCGCGGCGCACCGGACCGCGACGTACCAGGAGGCCCCGCCGCCATGATCGACACACGCAGGGACGGTTCCGTCGCCGTCGTCACCATCGACCGGCACAGCACCCGCAACGCCCTCGACGCGGAGGTGTGCACGGCCCTGCGGGAGGCGATCGAAGCCGCGGGTGCCGCGGCCGAGGGCGAGGACCCGGTCCGCGCGATCGTCGTGACGGGGGCGGGGTCGGCCTTCTGCGCGGGAGCCGATCTGTCCGGCGGCGTGTACAACCTCAACTTCTACGACGCCCACGCGGGGATGCTCAGGGCGGTGGAGTCGGTGCCGGTCCCCGTGATCGCGGCCGTCAACGGGCCCGCCGTGGGCGCCGGGGTCCAGCTCGCCCTGGCCGCCGACCTCCGCGTGGTGGCACCCGGCGCGGTGTTCGCCGTCCCCGTCGTCAAGGTGGGCCTCGCGCTGGACAACTGGACGATCAAGCGGCTCGCCAACGTCGTCGGGGGCGGGCACGCGCGGTCGGTCCTCATGACCGCTCGTCCGGTCGGGGCGGAAGAGGCGGCCCGGATCGGGCTGGCCAACGAGATCGGCGGCCTGGACACCGCGATGGAGCTGGCGGCCGAGATCGCTCGGTTCGCCCCGCTCAGCCTCCGGCACATCAAGTCGGTGATCAACGACGACGACGCCCGGCTCCTGCCCCGCGAGGAGCACACCGAGCTGCAGCAACTGGCCTGGCACAGCGAGGACATGGCCGAGGCCCGCGCCGCCCGCGAGGAGAAGAGGCCTCCCGTGTTCCGCGGGAGATGACCTGACCGTCAGCGGGCCCGGACGGATACCATTCCAGCGCCCGGATCCCGCCGACGTGGCGACTGGCATACGCCCCGGGGACCGGTGACTGCAGGGGGAGAGCCGCGGATGGCCGCCAGGCACAGTGCGTCGACGCAGAGGGAGAGTTCGACGGCGCGCCGGGTCGTCCGGGTGGGGCTGGGGCTCCTGGCGGCGGTCCTCGTGGTCGGGGTCGTGGTCGCGGGCCTGTCCAGGGCCGGGGTGGGAGGATTCTGCGTCGACGCTGCCGATGTCACCGTGGCCGCCGAGCCCGACATCCTCGCGCATGTCGAGACCCTCGCGGACGAGGCGGGGGGATGTCATGCGTACGAGGTCTCGGCGGTCTCGTCCGCCGACATGGCGGCTCGGGTCGCCGCCCGTCAGACCCTCCCGGACATCTGGGTCCCCGATTCGGCGATCCGGCTCGCTCAGATCTCCCAGGACGTCCAGATCCCGTTCGAGACCGTTCTCAACTCCATCGCGTCGACCCCGGTG
>NZ_JAALDZ010000324.1:0-3670 GCF_014145125.1 Dietzia sp. CQ4
GCCGCCGCACGCCGCCGCGGGGCCGAGGTCGCCGGAGTGGTGGACGAGCTGAGCGTGCGGCTGCTGGCCCGGCTCGACGAGCTGATCGCCGCGGCCGGGGCCGAGCGTGACCGGCTGGCGGCCGCGCGCTCGGAGGCCTCCACACGGGTGGCCTCGCTCCGTACCGAGCTGGCGGGCGCGGAAGCCGAGGTCACCAGACTGGGGGACGCCGCCCACCGCGACGAGATCGTCCGGGCCCAACTCGAGGTCAAGGTCTCCGAACTCGAGTCCGCGGTGCTGGAACGGCACGGCATCGAACCGGAGGCCCTGGTGGCGGAGTACGGACCGGAGGTGCCGCTTCCGCCGTCCGCGCTGGAGATCGAGGAGTACGAGGCGGCCCGCGATCGCGGGGAGGACGTCACCCCACCCCCGCCGATGCCGTATCTGCGTGCCGAGCAGGAGCGTCGACTCAAGCTGGCCCAGAAGGATCTCGCGACCCTCGGCAAGGTCAATCCGCTGGCGTTGGAGGAGTTCGCCGCCCTCGAGGAGAGGTACGCGTTCCTGTCCACCCAGCTCGACGACGTCAAGAAGGCCCGAGCCGACCTCGAGGGAGTGATCGACGATGTGGACGAGAGGATCGAGCAGATTTTCACCGAGGCATGGGTGGACGTCGAACGCGAGTTCCGCGACGTGTTCGCCGTGCTGTTCCCCGGCGGCGAGGGCCGGCTGATCCTCACCGACCCCACGGACATGCTGGCCACGGGGATCGAGGTGGAGGCCCGGCCGCCGGGCAAGAAGGTCAAGCGACTCTCGCTGCTGTCCGGTGGCGAGAAGTCGTTGACGGCCGTGGCGATGCTGGTGGCGATCTTCAAGGCCCGCCCCAGCCCGTTCTACGTGATGGACGAGGTCGAGGCCGCACTCGACGACACCAACCTGCGCCGCCTCATCGGGTTGTTCGAACAGCTGCGGGAGACCAGCCAGCTCATCGTGATCACCCACCAGAAGCCCACGATGGACGTCGCCGACGTCCTCTACGGGGTGTCCATGCAGGGCGACGGCATCTCCAAGGTGATCTCCCAGCGCATGCGCTGACCTCCCCCGTGCGCGCGGGGCAGGTCACGAGCGCCTGAAGACCGCGCGGAGGCGCTCCCGGTTGACCATGCCGATCGCACGCAGCGGAATCCCCGCCGGGCACACCCTCGAGCACTCGCCGTAGAGGGAGCAGGAGCCGAACTCCTGATCCGCGGCGTCGACCATCTCGCGTGCCCGGGACCCGCGTTCGCGGCTCGCCACCGGCATCAGGGCCAGATGCCCCAGCTTCGCACCCAGGAAGAGATTGGCCGATCCGTTGGGGCAGGCCGCCACGCACGCACCGCAGCCGATGCAGGCCGCCAGATCCAGTGCGGTCTCCGCGTCGTCGTGCCCCTGTGCCGTGAGGTCGGCGTCGGGGGCCGTCCCCGCGGGAAGCGACACGTGGGCCCCGGCCTCGGCTATCCCGTCCAGCGCGGAGCGGTCCACCACCAGGTCCCGGATCACGGGGAACACCGCCGCGCGCATCGGTTCGATGCGCAGGGTGTCACCGTCGGAGTAGGCGTCCAGGCGCTGGTGGCACGAGGGGGTGTTCTCGGCCGGGCCGTGCGCGCGCCCGTCGACGGTCACCCCGCACGCTCCGCAGATCCCCTCCCGGCAGTCGGAATCGAAGGCCACCGGGTCCACCCCGTCGTCGACCAGTCGGTCGTTGAGCGAGTCGAGCAGCTCGAGCAGGGTCATCTCCGGTTCGGCGTCCGGAACGTGGTACTCCACGTAGGCGCCGGACTCCCCGGGACCGGCCTGCCTCCACACGCGCAGGGTGAGTCTCACGGGGTGGTGCTCGCAGTCGTTCGTCGGGTGGATCTCATCGGTAGTCCCTCGTGGTGAGCTCGACCGCGGAGAAGTCGAGCGGTTCGGCATGGCGGGTGAAGGTGCGCGGGCCGCCCCGGTCGTCGCCGGCCGATCCCCAGGCCGAGGCGAAGCGCCAGAGGTCGTCTCGGCGCAGCGCCTCGCCGCCCGGGGACCGGTGTTCGTCGCGGAAGTGGGCGCCACAGGATTCGTCGCGGTCCAGGGCGTCGACGCACATCAGTTCGGCCAGCTCCAGGTAGTCGGCCGTCCGGCCGGCCAGTTCGAGCACCTGGTTGAGGTGCTCACCGGTCCCGGTCACGCGGAGGTCGGACCAGAACCGGGCCCGGAGGTCGCGGATGCGCCCGATCGCGGCGGTCAGCCCCTCGGCGGTGCGGGTGACCCCGCAGCCGGCGTAGAGGATCTCGCCCAGCGCGCGGTGGAAATGGGCGGGCCCGGTGGATCCGCCCACCGCGAGGAGCGCCTCGACGCGCGCCCGGGCGCGGCCCACGGCGGTGGTGACCACCTCGTCGTCGTCGTCCGGTGGATCGTCCCCGAGGCGGGCGGCCAGGTGCGCCGGCACCGAGTACGGGAGGGTGAACCAGCCGTCCACACTGGCGCTGAGCAGCGAGTTGGCGCCGAGTCGGTTGGCGCCGTGATACGCCCAGCCGCATTCGCCGCCGACGAACAGTCCGGGGATCGAGGTCTGGAGGTCGTAGTCGCTCCAGAGCCCGCCCATGGTGAAGTGACAGGTGGGCGCGATGCGCATCGGGACGGAGTACGGGTCCTCGCCGGTGGCGTGGGAGTACATGTCGAACAGGTTGCCGTACCGCTCGGCGATCCGCTGCCGGCCGTCGCGGGCGAGGGAGTCCCGGAAGTCCAGGTACACCGAGTTGTGGCGGGGGCCCACCCCGCGGCCGTCGCGGATCTCCGCCGTGATCGCCCGTGACGCCACGTCGCGGGGGACCAGGTTTCCGTAGGCCGGGTAGCGGCGCTCGAGGAAGAAGTCGCGGTCGGAATCGGGGATGTCGCCCGGCGGTCGGTCGTCGCCCGCGTGCCTCGGCACCCAGATGCGGCCGTCGTTGCGGAGCGACTCGCTCATGAGGATGGTCTTGGCCTGCCAGGTCGTGTCCTTGGGCAGGGCGGTGGGGTGGAACTGGACGAACGACGGCGAGGCGAACAACGCCCCCCGCTGGTGAGCCCGCCACACGGCCGAGGCGTTGGAGTTCACCGCGAGCGTGGAGTCGTGGAAGACGTTCCCGTAGCCGCCCGTCGCCAGCACCACGGCGTGGGCGGTCTCGGCGCGGAGGTGTCCGGTGACGAGGTCGCGGACCACGACCCCGTGGCATCCGGCGTCGTCGACGATCAGATCGAGCATCTCGTGGCGGGTGTGCAACCGCACCGTGCCCGCCCGGATCTGCCGCTGGAGGGCCTGGGTGCCGGCGATCTGGAGTTGCTGACCGGTCTGCCCGCGTGAGTAGTAGGTGCGTGAGACCTGCACTCCGCCGAACGACCGCGTGGACAGCACGCCCCCGTACTCCCGGGCGAACGGCGTGCCGATCCCCGAGAAGTGGTCGATGACGCGAACCGACTCCTCGCCGAGCCTGAACGCCTCGGCCTCCCGGCCCCGGAAGTCGCCGCCCTTGACGGTGTCGGCGACGAAGCGGTGCAGGGAGTCGCCGTCGACCCGCCTCGCCCGGGCGGCGTTGATCCCGCCCTGGGCCGCCACGGAGTGCGCGCGCCGCGGCGCGTCATGGTAGGTCAGCGCGGTGACCCGGTATCCCAGCTCGCCGAGCGCGGCCGCGGCTCCGGCACC
>NZ_JAALDZ010000325.1:0-3819 GCF_014145125.1 Dietzia sp. CQ4
CGCGATGTAGCGGGCGGCGGACGCGGGGTGTCCGGCCGCGCGGAGGGCGGTCCGGGCCGCCTCCAGGTGATGGGGATCGTCGGTGATGCAGGTGACCACGGTCCCGGAGCCCTGCCCGGCTGCCGCCAGGATCGCCAGGGCGGGCACGCCGGGAGCGGGCGAGATGCACACCGCGGTGCGGGCTCCGGTCAGTCGGGCGACCAGCCGGATCACCTCGGCGGTCAGCGCGTCCGGAGAGGCGGCACCCAGTTCGGCCGCGTCCGCACGGGCGGGGGCGTAGAGCGAGTCGTCGACCAGATCGGAGCTGCGGCGCGCGAGGTCGGCGAGCCGGGAACGGTCGGAGGCGGGGACGTCAGTCGAATCGGACACCCGAGCAGCGTATCGCCGCGCACGCGGACGACGTGTCCAACGCGCGGTGATCGGATCGGTATGAGACTCTCAGGGGGATCTCAGTACGGGTATACCGTGAGGACAGCCCGATGAGAGAGGGTGGGCACACGTCGTTCCACGAGGGGGCGACGGAACACCGCGCGGACGACTTGCGAGGAGCCCGCGCCGGAAGGCGGCGGCAGCGCATGTACTCGCAGACGGTGCACGAGACGGCGATCGCTCCCGGCGGTGACCACGACGAGGCGGTCGGTACCGCCCGCTTCGACGCGAGTGGTGATGCCGCTGACATGCCCTCCTGGTCCCAGCTCGTCGCCCAGCACGGGGACAGGGTCTACCGGCTCGCATTCCGGCTCTGCGGCAACGCCCACGACGCGGAGGACATCACCCAGGAGGCGTTCATCCGGGTGTTCAGGTCCCTGGACAAGTACAAGCCGGGCACCTTCGAGGGATGGATGCACCGGATCGTCACCAACCTCTTCCTCGACATGGCGCGGCGTCGGTCTCGCATCCGCTTCGAGGCGCTCCCCGAGGACGCCGAGCGGGTGCCGGGTCGTGAGCGCAGTCCGGAGCAGGTCCTGTCGGAGGAGACCTTCGACCCGGTCCTGCAGACCGCCCTGGCCAACCTCTCCCCGGAGTTCCGCGCGGCGGTGGTGCTGTGCGACATCGAGGACCTCAGCTACGAGGAGGTCGGCCGGATCCTCGGGGTCAAGATGGGCACGGTCCGCAGCCGCATCCACCGGGGTCGTTCCGCGTTGCGTGCCGAGCTCGAGGCGGCCGGTGTGACCGGGGTCCACCAGAGCGTCGACTGATCCCCCCGGGAGCTCCCGGGAACCACCGGGGTATCCCGTGCGTTGATCATCCCGGGCGGTCAGAGCCCGGCCCCGAGGGCAGACGGACGAGGAGGCGCGAGGGTGGACCGACACCAGTCAGGACGCGGGTCCACTCCCGAGTACCGGTTGTCGCGGGACTCGGTCCGTGAGGTCGCCGGGAGTACGCCACCCCCTCGATCAGAACCGCACTTCCTCTCCACCGACCACCTCTCCACCGAGGCGGCGGCAGCGTACGTGGACGGCTGCCTCCCGCCCGCGGGACAGGTCCGCGCGGACGCCCACCTCGCTCTGTGCCCGCAGTGTCGACGCGAGGTGGCCGAACAACAGGACGCACGTCGCGCTCTCCGGGGATCCGGGCCGATCCACATGCCCGGTGATCTGCGGGAGCGCCTCCGCCTCCTCGGGGAGGAGCCGACCCGGGAACCCACAGGCGCCCCGGTGCCCCCGCCCGGGAGCAGGTGGTCGAGGCTCCTGCGCCGCCTGCGTTCGTCCGGCCGTTAGGCTGGGGCGCGTGGAGGACGAGACTGGTGTGCCCGGACCGGCGGAACGGGACGTCGACCCCGACCGGCCGCTTCGCGAGCCTGCGCCGATCCACAGGCCCGTCGTGGACGAGGCCTCCGCCGAGCGCTTCTCCCGCCCGCCCGGGGTGACAGGAGGATTCGACCCCCGGCGTCCACAGGCTCCGGTCGATCACTCCGCTCAGGACCGCCATTCCGGCCCGCACCGGCACTCCGGCGCGGCGGACGGGCACGACGCCGACCCGGCACTGGCCGCCGCGTTCGGGCCGTCGGGTGACACCGTCGGTGGTATCGAGCGGCATCCGGGCTGGCAGGACCGGGTCGAGGTGCCACAGCCCGCCCCGCCCGACCCGTGGCGGGATCCCCACGCCCCGGTGGGGTTCGGAACCCCCGCCCTGCAGGCGGCGGACGAGCCCGGACCGGAGGATCTGTCGGGTGCGGACGTGCCCCCGCCGCCGAGGCTCTCACTCTCCGAGGCTCTGTTCGAGCGGCGACTGAGCAGGCAGGCGCTGGCAGGGGCGACCGCCGCCGTCGCCGTCATCGCCCTCGTGGGAGGGGGGATCGGCGCGGTCGTGGCCGATTCCGCCCGCGTCCTCACCACGTCGACGGTCCGCATCGCCGACGCGCCGGCGAACGTCATCCGGCCCGACAACCCGGTCGGTGAGGTGGCGCAACGGGTCCAACCGGCGGTGGTCCACATCCAGGTCTCCACGGCCTCGGCCCGGGGTGAGGGCTCCGGCATCGTCATCGACCCGCAGGGCTACATCGTCACCAACAACCACGTCGTCACCATGGACGGCGCCGCCGACAGGGCGGACATCGACGTCGTCTTCCCGGACGGGTCCAGGGCATCGGCCGAGTTGGTCGGCCGCGACCCGGCGACCGACCTGGCGGTGCTGAAGGTCGACGATGTCCAGAACCTCACCGTCGCGACCCTCGGTGATTCCGATCGGGTGCAGGTGGGCGAACAGGTCGTCGCCATCGGGTCGCCCCTCGGCCTGGCCCGGACGGTCACCGAGGGCATCGTGTCGGCCACCCAGCGGCCGATCGCCCTGGGGGAGTCCACCTCCGACGGGGACGTGGTGATCGACGCCATCCAGACCGACGCGGCCATCAATCCCGGCAACTCGGGTGGTCCGCTCATCGACGCCAGCGGGGCGGTGATCGGGATCAACACCTCCATCTTCACCCAATCCGGTGGGTCGATCGGGCTCGGGTTCGCCATCCCCGTCAACGATGTGCGCGACATCGCCACCTCGCTCATGAGCGAGGGCTCCGTACGTCACGCGACCATCGGCGTGAACGCGCGCAAGGCGGAGAACGGCAACGTGGAGGGTGCGGAGCTGGTCAACGTGCGGGAGGGGTCGCCCGCACAGGAGGCCGGGCTCCGGGAGGGCGACGTGGTGACGAGTGTCGGGGAACGCGGTGTCCGGTCCTCCGACGAGCTCATCGTGGCCGTCCGACGGGCGGGCGCGGACGTCGACGTGCCGGTCGAGGTCATCCGCGACGGTGCACGGATCGAGGTGACCGTCCGGCCCGTACTCGCCTGACCCGCTCGGGGCCGGCAGGTCGCCGGCGCCGGTGGCCGGTCGTCCGAGGTCGTGGTGCCGGTCGGTGCCGGGACGACGTATCCTCGGAGGCGATGTTCACTAACGTGGGGTGGTCCGAGCTCCTGGTGCTCGGCGTGATCGCGCTCGTGGTCCTGGGGCCCGAGCGCCTACCCGAGGCCGCCCGCTGGCTGGCCTCGGCGATCCGCAAGGTCAAGGACTTCGCGGGCACCGCCCAACAACAGCTCCGTGACGACTACGGGGCCGACTTCGAGGAGTTCCGCGAGCCGCTCAAACAACTGAGCGACCTGAGGGGCATGAGCCCCCGCGCGATGGTGACCAAGCACCTCCTTGACGGCGACGACTCCTTGTTCACGGGGGACTTCGGCGCGGCCGCGCCAGCGGGAGGACCGCGGTCGACGGGTCCACAGGCGGCCGGACGCCAGTCGACCGGGCCACAGTCGACCGGGCCACAGTCGACCGGGCCACAGGCGACGGACTCCCGGGCGGCCGGGCCACGGTCGACGGACCCCC
>NZ_JAALDZ010000326.1:0-2639 GCF_014145125.1 Dietzia sp. CQ4
GGACGACCTGGCCGGGCTGCAGACGGGTCGGTTGACGGGATCCCGCGGTGATCCTCCCCACGACGGGCAGTCCGGCGGGCCCGCCGGAGGCGTCCCCGGCGTCATCGACCGGGCCGCCGACCCGGATGTCGACACTGCGGACCGCGTACCCGTCGATCGCGGACTGGTCGAACGAGGGCAACGGGCGCTCGGCCACCACCTCCTCGGCACACAGCAGGCCCTGCGCCTCCGAGATCGACACGCGTACCGGTCTCGGGGCGACCGCGGCCGCCGTCACCAGTGCGAGCTGTTCCTCGACGGAGCGCACCAGGTGTCCCCTTCCCGTACGAAAGTCGCTGACCGTGCAGCGGTGTCACGCCACAGCGGGCGGACCGACCACCGGGTCCCTGTGGGAGAGGGTAGCGCCCGGACGGCGCCATTCCGCGGCGACGGCGCCGTCAGCGGCCGAGCCGGCCCTCCAGCCACTCCCGCAACTCGTCGGCGTAGGCCGGGTTGTCCAGTGCGAAGTCCACGCAGGCCTTGATGTACCCGCCGGGATTGCCGAGATCGTGCCTGGTGCCGTCGTGGACCACCACGTGCACCGGGTGCCCCTCGTTGATCAGCAGGTCGATCGCGTCGGTGAGCTGCAGTTCCCCGCCGGCGCCCGGCTCGATACGCCGGAGCGCGTCGAAGATCGCGCGGTCGAGCACGTACCGCCCGGCCGCCGCGAGGTTGGACGGCGCGTCCTCGGCGGCCGGCTTCTCCACCATGCCCAGCACCTGCTTGACGGCCGGGTCGTCCGTGTCGGAGACCTCGAACACCCCGTAGGAGGAGACGTCCTCGGGGCTCACCTCGAACGCGCACAGGACACTGCCGCCGCGATCCGCCCGGACCTGCGACATCCGGCCCAGGATCCCGAACGGCAGGACCAGGTCATCGGGCAGGAGCACGGCCACGGCCTGCTCCTCGTCACCGAGCACCGACTCCACCTGCGCCACCGCGTGCCCGAGGCCCAGCGGCTCGTCCTGGCGCACGTCCACCACCTCGATGAGCCCGGGGGCGCGCTGGACCTTGTGCAGCAGCACGTCCTTGCCCCGGTCGGACAGCGTGTCCTCGAGGACCTGGTCCTCGGAGAAGTGCGCCATCACGCCGACCTTGCGCTCGGAGGTCACGATCGCGAGCCGACCCGCTCCCGCCTCGGTCGCCTCCTCGGCGATGAGCTCGATCCCCGGGGTGTCCACCACGGGGAGCAGCTCCTTGGGAACGGTCTTGGTGGCGGGCAGGAACCGGGTCCCGAGGCCGGCGGCCGGAACGATCGCGGTCCGGAACTGCGAGTCAGGAGAGGCGGTGGACGTCATGGCGTACACCATAGACGGCGGACCGGGACGCTACCTCCGGACCACTGACGGCACACTGGGGTGATGGATCAGGACAAGTCCGCGGTACGCCGTGCGGTGCGGATGCGTCGCGCGGCGGTCCCCGCGTCGGTGCGCGCCGAGCGTGACCGGGCGATCCGTGACCACCTGGCCTCCGTGGTGACGGAGGGGATGGTGGTCTGCGCGTTCGTTCCCGACGACGCCGAGGCCGGCGGACCTGACCTGCCGGAGACGCTCGCGCTGGCGGGGGCGTACGTGCTCCTGCCTGTCTCCCCCGCTGTCGGCGCGCTCGGGTGGGCGGCGTACGCCGGGCCGGCGGACCTGCGGCCGGGACGGTTCGGCATCCCCGTCCCGTCCGCGGCGCCGGAGGGGCCGGGGCGGATCGCCGACGCCGATCTCGTCCTGGTGCCCTCGGTGGCCGTCGACCGCACCGGCGCCAGGCTCGGTCGCGGGGGCGGCTACTACGACAGGACGCTCGCCCTGGCCCGGCCGCACACCCGGTTGCTGGCGGTCCTGGATCCGGAGGACGTGCTCGACCACGTCCCGTCCGAGCCTCACGACCGGCCCGTGACCGGGGTCGTCACCCCTCACGGAGTCCGCGACTTTTAGCGTCTGGCACTCGGGAGGGTAGAGTGCCAGTCGATATCCGACTCTGCCCCGGAGGCCAGATGCCCACCTATTCGTACCGGTGCCGCGACTGCGACGTCGCCTTCGACATCCAGCAGTCCTTCACCGAGGACTCGCTCACTGTCTGCCCGAAGTGCGACGGTGAGCTGCGCAAGTTGTTCAACACGGTCGGCGTGGTGTTCAAGGGGTCGGGCTTCTACCGCACGGACAGCCGCGCCGCCGGGTCGGGTTCCACGACCGGGGGCGGCTCCGGGAAGTCCTCCTCCGGCACGTCCGACTCCGGCAAGTCCGGTTCGGGCTCGTCGGCGGGAGCGACCTCGGGTTCGGGTTCGTCGTCGGGCTCGGGGTCGTCGTCGAGCTCCGCCTCGTCGTCGGGCTCCTCGTCCGGCTCGTCGTCGTAACGGGTAGCCGACCCACCTCCTCCACAGGGCCCCGCTCCTCCACAGGGGCCCGCCCGGCCCCCGGCACGCGGCCCGGCTGGCTGCCGGCGCCCCGATACGGTCTCCCCCACATCGCGCTCACCGGCGGCGTGCCGACAGACGGGGGACCCAGTTGCGCCGACTCCTCACGTCTCCGACAGCCCCGCGGGGTTGGCGGCGTCGACGTGCCACCCGGATCGCGCTGGCCGCCGCGTTGGTGACGGCCGCGCCCTTCGTT
>NZ_JAALDZ010000327.1:0-1007 GCF_014145125.1 Dietzia sp. CQ4
TCCGCGCTGTGGCTGGCGGACCTGTTCCGCGAGGCCGGACTGCCCGAGGGTGTGCTGTCCGTGGTGACCGGCCCGAGCTCCGTGGGCGACCACCTGGTCTCGCACCCGGAGGTCGACAAGATCTCGTTCACCGGCTCCACGGGGGTCGGCAAGCACATCGCCGGGATCGCCGCGCAGAACCTCACCCGCTGCTCGCTCGAGCTCGGCGGCAAGAGCGCGGCGATCATCCTCGAGGACGCCGACATCGCCGCCAACGCCGGGACCATGGTGTTCTCCGCCCTGATGAACTCCGGCCAGGCGTGCGTGTCCCAGAACCGCATCCTCGCCCCGCGGTCGCGCTACGACGAGGTCGTGGAGGCCCTGGTCGAGAACGTCAAGGCCATGCCGGTCGGCGACCCGTCCGCCGAGGGCACCGCGTTCGGCCCGCTGGCCAACCACAAGCAGAAGGACAGCGTCGAGGGGTACATCCGCAAGGGTGTCGAGGAGGGCGCGACCATCGCCTACGGCGGCGGGAAGGTCGAGGGACTGCCCGCCGGCGTCGCCGAGGGTGCCTTCGTCCAGCCGACCGTGTTCACCGACGTCGACAACTCCATGACCATCGCCCAGGAGGAGATCTTCGGGCCCGTGCTCCAGGTCATCGCGTACGACACCGTCGACGAGGCCGTGCGGATCGCCAACGACTCCGAGTTCGGTCTGGCCGGAGCCGTGTACTCGGCCGACCCGGACGCCGCGCTCGCCGTGGCGCAGCGGGTGCGCACCGGCACCATGGGCATCAACTGGTACGCCTTCGACCCGAGCGCGCCGTTCGGCGGCTTCAAGAACTCCGGCCTCGGCCGCGAGAACGGACCCGAGGGGCTGGACGCCTACTGCGAGCTGCAGAGCGTGCTCATGCCGTTCGGATGGGAAGCGCCCGCGGGGTGAGCCCCGTCTGAGCGTGGTGGGGATCGCCCGGCCGGGCGGCCCCCACCACCCGGCACGACAGCGGCGCCGGACCCGATCACGGGTAA
>NZ_JAALDZ010000328.1:0-3967 GCF_014145125.1 Dietzia sp. CQ4
GCGGGACCCGGCGGCCGGGGAGCTGGGCCGGACCCCGTCGTCCTCGACGTGATCCCCGGCCCGCGCGATGACCTCTTCCCGCCCGGGGCCTGGCGCGTCCTGGCGGAGACCGGGCACGTCAGCGGGCACGCGGACCGGGTGGGGGTGCGCATCGATCCGGCCGGGCCCGTGCCCCGGACGAGCACCCGCGAGATCCCCAGCGAGGGCATGGTGCGCGGCGCGGTGCAGGTCCCGGCCGACGGTTCACCGGTCGTGTTCGGACCCGACCACCCCGTCACGGGCGGGTACCCGGTGATCGGGGTGTTGACCTCGCGGTCGTCGGACGCACTGTCCCAACTCCTGCCGGGAGCGCCGGTGAGCTTCCGGAGGGTGTCGGAGTGACCGACTAGGGTGTGCCAGGCGGAACCAAGTACCCTGGACCGTTGGTGTGCGCGGAAATCACTGCCTGCGGGCCGGTTTTCGTCCCTCACCGAAAGACGACTCTCTTCGAGGTGAAAGCAGACCATGCCAGCGATCGTCCTGATCGGCGCCCAGTGGGGCGACGAGGGCAAGGGAAAGGCCACCGACATCCTGGGCGGCCGCGTCGAGTACGTGGTCAAGCCCAACGGCGGGAACAACGCCGGCCACACCGTGGTGGTGGGCGGAGAGAAGTACGAGCTCAAACTCCTCCCCGCCGGGATCCTCTCGCCCACCGCCGTGCCCGTGATCGGCAACGGCGTGGTGGTCAACCTCGAGGCGCTGTTCGAGGAGATCGACGGCCTCGAGGCCCGCGGCGCCGACACCTCACGGCTGCGCATCTCCGCCGACGCCCACCTGGTGGCCCCGTACCACCAGGCGTTGGACAAGGTGACCGAGCGGTTCCTGGGCAAGAAGGCCATCGGTACCACCGGCCGCGGCATCGGCCCCACCTACGCCGACAAGGTCTCGCGGGTGGGGATCCGCGTGCAGGACGTCTTCGACGAGTCCATCCTGCGGCAGAAGATCGAGGGCGCGCTGCACCTCAAGAACCAGATCTTCGTGAAGATCTACAACCGCCGCGCGGTCGAGGTCGACGAGATGGTGGAGTACTTCCTCTCCTACGCCGACCGGCTTCGACCCATGGTCAGCGACACCACCCTCATGCTCAACCAGGCCCTGGAGCGCGGCGAGTCCGTGCTGATGGAGGGCGGCCAGGCCACCATGCTGGACGTCGACCACGGCACCTACCCGTTCGTCACCTCGTCCAACCCCACCGCCGGCGGCGCCTGCGTGGGGTCGGGCGTCGGGCCGACCAAGATCACCCACTCGCTGGGCATCGTCAAGGCGTACACCACGCGAGTGGGCGCCGGGCCGTTCCCGACCGAGCTCTTTGACAAGTGGGGCGAATACCTGCAGGTCACCGGCGGCGAGGTGGGCGTCAACACCGGCCGCACCCGGCGCTGCGGCTGGTACGACGCCGTGATCGCGCGCTACGCCGCCCGGGTCAACGGGTTCACCGACTACTTCCTCACCAAGCTCGACGTGCTCACCGGCATCGGCGAGATCCCCATCTGCGTGGCCTACGACGTCGACGGCGTCCGGCACGACGAGATGCCCATGTCGCAGACCGACTTCCACCACGCCACGCCGATCTACGAGACCATGCCCGGCTGGGAGGTCGACATCACCGGGGCGCGCGAGTTCAGCGATCTGCCGCCCGAGGCGCGCGACTACGTGCTGCGGCTCGAGGAGTTGGCCGGCTGCCACATGTCGTACATCGGCGTGGGCCCGGGCCGCGACCAGAACGTGGTGCGGCGCGACATCCTGAGCTGACCCGGGCCGGCGACTCAGGCCGCGGGGTGGCAGGACGACCCGCGTGATCGGGCGGAGGGACGAGGTATCCGGGGATATAGTCCCCCTGCGGCGGTGTCGTGGATCCGCAGCCGGCCGCGTCCCCTCGACGATCGGATGACGCCCATGCCTTCCCTCGCCCGTCTCGGCGTCGCCGCCGCGACCACCGTCCTCACCTCGGTCACCCTCTGGTCTGGAGCCGGGGTGGCGGGAGCGCAGGAACTGACGCTCGTGGAGGCGCCACGGAACGCCCCCAGCGCGACCTACACCAGTCTCAGCTCCCTGTCCGTCACCCGCTCGTCCGGTGAACCCGTCGTGTCCTACGCCAACAGGTCCGGGCGCGACCTCTTCTGCCTGACGATCCTCAGCACCGCTGAGGTGGTCAACGCCTACTACGACTTCCTCCGCACTCTCGAACCGAACGCGGAGGAGATCGAACTGCCCGACGAGCTCGAGGCGAGCGTCGAGGCCGCCGAGCAGGCCGGCCGGTTCGGATATCTCACCTTCGAATCCGCGCCGGGCTCACGAGGCCCCGTCGACCCCGTGTTCGCCGTGCTCCCGGCGGACGGGTCGTTCGCGCTCGAAGCCGTGTCGAGCTGTACCGGGGACGGATACGTCGAGGTCGAGAGCACGACCTCGGGCGGGTACATCGGGTCACTTCCGGTGGGGTCGTCGGACCTCGCGTCGAGCAGCGGGGAGACCACGGGTTCACTCGCGCTGGGCGTGGTCGCCGCGGTGGCGGTCGGAATCGGTGTGGCCACCGGGTCCACCTCAGCGCCCCCGTTCTGAGTACTGGGCGGCGCCGGGGTTCAGCTTCGGCGTCAGCTCGGCAGGCCAGGGATCTGCGGAAGGGGGAACGCCCCGCCCGCCACTCCCGCGCCGACGGCCAGAGCGATGGAGACTCCCACCCCCGCGAGGATGATGAGACCGGCTCCGACGATGGGGTTGTCCAGGGAGCCGCCGTCCGCTGATCCCGACGCCTGCGCAACGTAGGCGACATGGCCGTCCGGGACGGGGGCGGCGTGGGCGGGCGCGGCCGCCAGGGAGGTGGCGGTCGCGAGCGCGAGAGTGGCGGCGGCGAGCTTTCCGGGGCTGTGCGTGGTCATGCAGGTGTAGTCGTCGGCGGGGCCCCGAGCATTACCGACCCCGCGGCGAGGGGCGCGTGCTCTGCCGGACAGGCCACCTGAGGGTTGGCGAAGAGAATGCGAAATCGACCGGATGAGTGATCGATATCACTCGCATTATTGAATGAGCATTTCTCAATGTGGCCGAGATGCGGCCACAGTTGCCCACGAGGAGACCCACATGCGTCTGTCCCGCAAGCTCGGTGCGTCGGTGGCCACCACCGCCCTCGGAGCCGCCGTCGTCCTCGGCGCCTCCGGCGTCGCACACGCCCAGTCGTCGCTCGGGCCGTCGGCCTCAGGCCCCGTCGCCCTCACGGTCTCGGGGTCCGACAGTGTCGTCAGCGGCACCCTGACCAACAACGCCACGTCCGTGGTCACCTGCACGGTGCACGTCTCGGAGGCGTCCGTCGTGGCGGGGATCGAGGCATTCCTCACGGCCGACGCGACCCGAACCTGGTCGGATGCCACGGTCGACCCCGTGCTGGAGGCGAGGCTCGCGTTGGCCGCCGCGTTGGGTCAGAACACGAACACCAGCGTGACAGCGTTCGTCGGGGAGACCAGGTCGTGGAGCCGGCCCCTCACCGCGACGTCGGACTTCCGCGCGGGTGCGGTCGCGGACTGCGGCAACGCCGGTTTCGCCTATGCGTACGAGTCCGGCGGCCTGTTCGGGTCGCTGGACCTCGGTTCGCTCGGCAGCTGAGCCCCGGACCCCCGCGCGGTGCCGGTCCGCGCGGGGGAGGGGGCCCGGACGCCGTGGTCGGGGAGCCGGGGCCCACCGAGGCGGTCAGCGCAGATGGCGGAACGCGTTGCGGACAGCCGCGACGGCCTCCTCGGCGTCGAATCCCGAACCCGCTGCACGTTCGGCGAACTCCTCCGCGGCCCGGGCCAGTACCGCGCCGGGCAGATCGGCCGCCGAGACGAACGTCCCCGAGCGGCCGCGGCCCTCAAGTACCCCCGACTCCTCGAGTTCGCGGTAGACCTTGGCGGCGGTGGCGCTGGAGACGCCGACCTCCTCCGCGAGCGTGCGCACGGCG
>NZ_JAALDZ010000329.1:0-3448 GCF_014145125.1 Dietzia sp. CQ4
GGCGGCTCCGCCGAGGCGGGGTCGACGGCCAGGGTCATCCCGGCCACCCGGGAGCCACTGCCCGGCGAGTGAGGAGTGGCTCCCGGCCCCGACCCGCTCATGGTCAGGCCCAGACCTGCTCGACCGGAGTCACCTCATGCGGCGGCGCGGCCGGGACGGCAGGCGCCGGGGTGCGCGAGAAGCGCGGCGCGGGCGCCGGCCCCATGTCCCCGGCGACCTCGACGAAGGTCTCCCTCGCCGTCATATGGGGATGGGACAGCGCCTCGGTGTAGGTCAGCACCGGGGTCGTGCAGGCGTCGGTGCCGTAGAACAGCTCGGCCCACTCGTCGCGGGGCTTCCCGGCGAACTTCCCGGCGATGATCTCGCGCAGCTCGTCCCAGCGGTCCATGTCGAACTGCCCGGGCATGTCCTCGCCGTCGATGCCCATCAGTCGCGCGAACTCCGCGTAGAACTGCGGCTCGAGGCAACCCACGGCCATGAACTTGCCGTCCGAGCAGGTGTACACGTCGTAGAACGGGAACCCGGTGTCGAGCATGTTGGTCCCGGCGACGTCCGACCACTGGTCGCGGGCGCGCATGGCCCACTGGAACTGGCCCAGCACGGAGGCGCCGTCGGTCATGGCGGTGTCGATGACCTGACCCTTGCCGGAGGTGGCGCGCTCGATGATCGCGGCGAGGATGCCCTGGATGAGGAACATCGACCCGCCGCCGAAGTCGCCGACCAGGTTGAGCGGCGGAACCGGGCGCTCGCCCTGGCGGGCGGTGGCGTTGAGGTGCCCGGTGAGCGAGATGTAGTTGAGGTCGTGGCCGGCGGTGTGCGCGAGCGGGCCGTGCTGGCCCCAGCCGGTCATCCGCGCGTACACGAGCCGCGGGTTGGACTCGAGGCACTGGTCGGGGCCGAGGCCCATGCGCTCGGTGACCCCGGGGCGGAAGCCCTCGACCAGCACGTCGGCCTTGGCGATCAGGCCCCGGACCTGCGCCAGCCCGTCCTCGCTCTTGAGGTCGGCCTCCACCACGGTCCGGCCCCGCCGGGTGATGTGCGCCCAGCCGTCGGCGGACCTGGCGAGCTCACCGGGGCGCATGACGGTCACGACGTCGGCGCCCAGGTCGGCGAGCATCATGCACGCGTGGGGGCCGGGGCCGATTCCGTTGAGTTCGACGACGCGGATGCCGGCCAGGGGGCCGGAGGAGGCAGTGGTCACAGGTGTGCCCTTTCGTGTGGCGTTGCACACACGTTATCTTCTGCCGGTCCGCGGGAGCGGGGGAGCACGCGATAGAGGCCGGCGACGGAGGTCTACTAGCGTGGGCGCCATGACCGCAGCGCACGATCCCCTCGCCCCGCCAGTCGTCGACCGCTTCGGCACGCCGGGCACCCCGGACGCGACCCGCGTGATGCTGCTGGGCTCCGGCGAGCTGGGCAAGGAGGTGACGATCGCGCTGCAGCGCCTGGGGGTCGAGGTGATCGCGGTGGACCGGTACGCGGGCGCCCCCGCCCACCAGGTCGCCCACCGCAGCCACACGATCGACATGACCGACTCGGGCGAGGTGCGCCGGGTGGTGGAACTCGAGAAGCCGCAGGTGATCCTGCCGGAGATCGAGGCCATCGCCACCGCCGCGCTGGCGCAGATCGAGCAGGACGGGCTGGCCCGGGTCGTGCCCACCGCCCGGGCCGTGCAGCTGACCATGGACCGCGAGGGCATCCGGCGGCTGGCGGCCGAGGAGCTGGGTCTGCCCACGAGCCGCTACGCGTTCGCCTCCTCGCTGGAGGAGCTGCAGGAGGCGTGCGCTCAGATCGGGTTCCCGTGCCTGGTCAAGCCCACGATGTCGTCGTCGGGAAAGGGACAGTCCTCCCTCCACGGCCCCGAGGACGTGGAGGCCGCGTGGACCTACGCCCAGTCCGGTGCGCGGGTGACGGGGGCGCGCGTGATCGTGGAGTCGTTCGTGGACTTCGAGTACGAGATCACCCTGCTCACCGTCCGCAGCGTGGACCCGCGGACGGGGGAGATCCGGACCGACTTCTGCGAGCCGATCGGTCACCGTCAGGAGCGCGGCGACTACGTCGAATCGTGGCAGCCGCAGGCCATGACGCAGGACGCCTACGACTCGGCGCGCTCGGTGGCGGCGCGCGTGACCGGTGCGCTCGGCGGGGTGGGTGTGTTCGGGGTGGAGCTGTTCGTGCAGGGAGTGGACGTCTACTTCTCCGAGGTGAGCCCGCGGCCGCACGACACCGGCCTGGTGACGCTGCGCAGCCAGGTCCTCAGCGAGTTCGACATGCACGCGCGGGCCGTGCTGGGCCTGCCGGTGGTCACCACCATGTCGAGCCCGGGAGCGTCCGCGGTGATCTACGGCGGCTCCGGCATCGGCGGCTCCGGTGGCGGGACGGCCGAGGGCGTCGGGTTCGAGGGAGTGGCCCGCGCGCTCGCGGTGCCGGAGTCGGACCTGCGACTGTTCGGTAAGCCCTCCGCCAGCGAGTTCCGCCGCATGGGCGTGGCCGTGGCCACCGCCGAGGACGTGGAGACCGCGCGCGAGCGGGCCCGCGAGGCCGCCTCGCGGGTGACGGTGGTGAGGTAGGCGTGCGCCGCACGGCCGCAGGGTCGCGGGGCCTCGACTAGATGACGACGACGAACTCGGTTGCCGACGAGGCCCGCGGCCTGCCGAAGGAACCGACCAGCCCCTGGATCCTCGTTCTGGTCGTGGCCACCGTTGTGGTCTGGCTGGCGGTGCTGGCCTGGCAGGTGGTGGTCCTGCCGGAGCGCGTCCCTATTCACTTCGGCTCGGGCGGCGAGCCGGACGGCTGGTCCAGCAAGGCCGGCGCTCTGGCGTTCTCGGCGCTGTTGCCCCTGCTGATGGTGCTGCCTCTCCCGCTGCTGACCACGCTCATCGTCCTCCGGGCGCCCGAGCTCATCAACGGACCCCGCAAGGAGTGGTGGACGGCCACCGCGCCGAGGCTTCGCCGGTTCGAGCGACTGCTGCGTGAGGATCTGTGGCTGATCACGGTGGTCACCCTGGCGCTGCTGGTGGCGATGCAGGTGGGGATCGTGCGCGCCGCCGAGAGTCCGGATCAGCGCATGCCGGAGGAGCTGTTGTTCGGCGGGATGGCGGTGTTCGGCGTCGGGCTCGTCGCGGTGCTGGTGCGCATGTACGCCGGCAACCGGTACGCCGAGCAACCCGACCTGGACTGAGCCTGTGGATGGTCGTCCGATCTATCCACCGACCCCTCTCGCGGGCCGGATCCGGCGCCGCCGCGCCCCTAGCGTGGATCCCCGAGCGGCCCGGACTGTCGGGCCCGGAGGGGGCGGGACTGATGGCGGGATCGAGCACGGGGTCGGGACCTGTGGCCGCGGCGCTGGTGGCGTTCGAGCGGGTCGCGGTGGTGGCCGAGGCGGCCCGGGTTCGGGAGGCCGGGGTGCGTGCGGCCGACCAGGCGGGATCGCTGGCCGCGGCGCTCG
>NZ_JAALDZ010000032.1:0-8647 GCF_014145125.1 Dietzia sp. CQ4
GGCCGCAGCGTCCCGCTCGCCCACGACGTGGACCTGTCCGCGCTCGCCGCGGACCTGGACGGGTACTCCGCGGCGGACTGCGCCGCCCTCCTGCGGGAGTCGGCCCTCACCGCCATGCGCCGCGACATCGACGCCGCCGAGGTCACCGCGGACGACGTGGCCCGTGCGCGACGTGTGGTCCCACCCTCGCTCGACCCCGACCAGGTCGAGAGCCTACGGCTGTACGCCGAGCGGCGGGAGAACTAGTCGGACCGACCGGGCGCCGGACGCGCGGACCGGCCGGGCGCCGGACGCACCGTGGCGGGCCGAGAACCCGGTCACGTCCGCTTGCCGCCGCACGCCTGCGCGGTCTACAGTTCTCGGTCATGCGGAAGATTCTCGTAGTAACCGGACGTAACGGGGCCTGAAGACCGGCACCCCCGTTGCGTGGTTGCTCGATCTCCGTCGGTCCCCGCACCGACGTCTGAGACGAGAACACCATGTACGCCACCACCTCCTCCCCCACCGGGACGACCTCCTGCCCGTTCGCCGAGCGGTTCGGTCGCCGGCTGCCGCGCGGCTTCGCCGACGAGGCGGCCGCACTGGACTGGCGCACGCTGGTCGACACCTACGCGCCGTCGACCGACCACTTCCACCTGGCCGACCTCACGCGCCGTCCGCTGGGCCGCGGGATCACGGCGTACGAGGCGATCCTGGCCACCCGGGATCCTGCAGCCCCGGGTGAGTTCACCGCCCACCGCCTGACCACCGAGTCCTGCGGGGACCTCACCGCCATGTCCGAGATGCTGGGC
Source organism: Dietzia sp. CQ4 (assembly GCF_014145125.1). NCBI lineage: Bacteria > Bacillati > Actinomycetota > Actinomycetes > Mycobacteriales > Dietziaceae > Dietzia > Dietzia sp. CQ4. Next base: position 792 of record NZ_JAALDZ010000032.1, read on the forward strand.
AGGATCGGGGCCCGCGTGGAGATCGAGCGGTTCCACCAGTGCGAGGGAGACGCGTTCGACCGGACCGAGTCCTGGTGCACGATCCTGCAGGCCACCTGCGGGCGGCGTGCGACGTGGGCCATGGGTTTCGGGCAGTCCCCGGGCGAGGCCTCGATCTCCGCGCTGCTGAATGCGGCGACCCTCCTCCACCTGCGCTGAGAGAGGGCCTGTCGGTCACTTTCTGTAAAGTGATCGGCGAACCCCGACCCTGGTCGACCACCGACACCCCGCCCTCTTCCGGCGGGGGCGTCCGCGCGTCGTTCTCCGGTCCACACGACGAGAGGAGCCGCCGGTGATCGCGATCCTCTCGGCCCACGCCGTGGCCGCCCTGCTCGCGGTCCCGCTGGTCCTGAGGTTCGGTCGCCGAGCGTTCCTGGCACTGGCCCTGGTGCCGGCGGCGGGAGCGGTGTGGGTGGCCTCCAACCTGGGCCGCGTCCCCACCGAGTCCATCCAGTGGGCACCCGGCATCCACCTCGCGCTCGATCTGCGGATGGATGCGTTGTCGGCGCTGTTGGCGCTCATCGCCCTGGGCGTCGGCGCCCTGGTCCTGGTCTACTGCACCTGGTACTTCAAGGACGACGAACCCCGCCTGCACCTGTTCGCCGCCGAGCTCGTGGCCTTCGCCGGGGTCATGTTCGGCCTGGTGGTGGCCGACAACATGATCCTCCTCTACATCTTCTGGGAGATCACCTCCGTCCTGAGCTTCCTGTTGGTCGGCCACTACGCGGCGCGGGCCTCCGCCCGCCGCGCGGCCACCCAGGCCCTGCTCGTCACCACCCTCGGCGGTCTGGCGATGCTCGTCGGGTTGATCATCCTGGGCCAGGCCACCGGGTCCTACCTGATCAGCGACGTCGTCGCGTCGCCACCGTCGGGTCCGCTCATCCACTGGGCGCTGGTCCTGGTGATCATCGGCGCGGGGAGCAAGTCCGCGATCGCCCCGCTGCATTTCTGGCTGCCGGGCGCCATGTCGGCCCCCACTCCGGTGAGCGCCTACCTGCACTCCGCCGCGATGGTCAAGGCCGGAGTCTTCCTCGTCGCGGCCATGACCCCCGGTCTGTCCGGTTCGTCCACCTGGCAGCTCCCGCTCATCGTGCTGGGTCTGGTCTCGCTCCTCATGGCCGGGTGGCGCGCGCTGCGCGAGACGGATCTCAAGCTCGTGCTCGCGTTCGGCACCGTGAGCCAGCTGGGGTTCCTGCTCGTCCTGGTGGGCATCGGGTCGCGGGACACGATGCTCGCCGGCCTGACGATGCTGCTCGCGCACTCCCTGTTCAAGTCGGCGTTGTTCATGTCCGTCGGCGTGATCGACAAGACCACCGGCACCCGGGAGATCCGCGACCTGTCGGGCCTCGGGCGGAAGCGACCCGCGCTCGCACTCGTCTTCACCCTCGCCGCCGCCTCGATGGCGGGCCTGCCCCCCTTCCTCGGGTTCGTCGGGAAGGAGGCCGCGTTCGCCACGGTCCTGTCCGAGGAGCGACTGCACGGGATGCCGTCGCTGGTCGTCACCGCGGGGCTCGTGGCGGGGTCCGTCCTCACCTTCTCCTACACCGCACGCCTTGTCATGGGCGCCTTCCGGTCCAAGCGGTCCTTCCCCGACGGCATCAGCCCCGCCGTCGCCGCCTCCCGTCCGGCGGGCCCGCTGTTCCTGTCCGTCCCCGCCGCCCTGGCCGTCTCCGGACTGGTGCTGGGGCTGTGGAACGCTCCCGTCGAGAACCTCATCGCCCGGTACGTCGACGTGGCGTTCCCGCCCGGCAGTCCGTGGCGCGGACCCGAGGGTTACCACCTGGGCCTGTGGCACGGGATCGGCGTCCCGCTCGCCCTCACCCTGGTGGTCTACGTGCTGGGCACCCTGCTCTACGTGGCGCAGCGGACCGTCGAGAGGATGCAGTTCGAGTCGCCGGCCCTCGGCAACGCCGACCGCATCTACGACGCGGTGCTCAGGTTCTTCGACACCCTCTCGCTGCGCCTGACGGCGAGCATCCAGCGAGGCTCCCTACCGCTCACCCTCGGGATCATCCTGGTGACCCTCGTGGTGTTCCCGTTCGTCTCACTCCTCGCCGGCACCCGCGAGGGTCTGCGCATGGAGCTGTCGGCCAACCCGGTCGTGCTGATCGTCATGATCCCCATGGCGCTCGCCGCGGTGGCCGCCGCGGTGCTGCGCAACCGCCTCGCCGCGGTGATCTGCATGTCCGTCACCGGGTACGGGCTCGCCGTGATCTTCGCCTTCCACGGCGCCCCGGACCTCGCGCTCACCCAGGCGCTGGTCGAGACGCTCCTGATGGTCGCGTTCGTGCTGGTGCTGCGCACCATGCCCGCCGAGGTGCCGCTCTCCAACGGGTTCCGCCGGCTCCGGGCCTGGCTCGGGATCGGCGTCGGGCTGCTCGTGGTGGTGACCGGCGCCTACGCGATCAACGCGCGCCAGCACCCGGCCGTCTCGCTCGTCTTCCCCGACATCGCCTACCAGATCGGCAACGGCGCCAACGCCGTCAACGTCACCCTGGTCGACATCCGCGCGTGGGACACCCTCGGCGAGATCACCGTCCTGCTGGTCGCCGCCACCGGGGTGGCCAGCCTCGTGTTCCGCAATCGTCGCTACGGCTCCGGCCCGCGTCTGGCCGACGTCGACAAGACCCGCTCGGGTCGGCGCGGCGTCGAGGCGGCCCGGATCGTCATCGAGGCGCCGGGGGCGACCCCCGGACGGTGGCTCGTCGGCGCCACCGTCCGCGACCCCCGCGCCCGGTCGCTGGTCCTCGAGGTCACCACGCGGCTCGTGTTCCCCACGATGATGATCCTCAGCCTCTTCTTCTTCTTCGCCGGCCACAACAACCCCGGCGGCGGGTTCGCGGGCGGCCTGGTCGCCGGTCTGGCGCTGGTCCTGCGCTACCTCGCGGGCGGGCGCTACGAGCTCGGTGAAGCCATCCCGATCGACGCGGGCCGCATCCTCGGCCTCGGCCTGCTCCTGGCCGCCGGCACGGCCACCGCCTCCATGTTCTTCGGCGCCCCCGCCCTCTCGAGCGCCACGTTCGAGGCCACGCTCCCGGTGTTCGGCGAGGTCAAGTTCGTCACGGCCCTGCTCTTCGACGCCGGCGTCTACCTCATCGTCGTCGGTCTGGTCCTGGACATCCTCCGCAGCCTGGGCGCCCGACTCGATCTGGACGCCGAGGATCTCGAGGAGCTCCGCGCCATCTACGTGGACGCCACCGAGTCGCCGTCCACGGCCGCGCTGCGCAGCGTCCCCGGCGTCGACGCCGACGGCGCACGCTCCGACCTGGCCGCCCACCGCGCCGCCCGCCGCGAGGCCGCCGAGAACCAGGGCGCCCCGTCAGGAGGCAGGTCATGACCGCCGACTTCGGGCTCCTACTGCTCGCCGGGCTCCTCTGCGCCGCCGGGGTCTACCTGCTGTTGGAGCGCGCGATCATCAAGATCCTGCTGGGGATCATGATCTTCTCCAACGGGATCAACCTGCTCCTGCTGGCCGCGGGGGGACCGCCCGGCAGCCCGCCCATCATGGGGCGTGGCCGGAGCCCCGACGCCGCCGACTCGGATCCGCTGTCCCACGGGATGATCCTCACCGCGATCGTCATCACCGCCGGCGTCGGGGCCTTCATCCTGGCGTTGGCCTACCGCTCCTACCAGTTCACCACCGCCGACGAGGTCGCCGACGACGCCGAGGACACCAAGATCGCCAAGCGCTCGCCCACCGACGCCTGGTCGGCGCCCGACCGGGACCTGTCCGACGACCACACCACCGGTCAACCCACCGAGCTGGGAGACCACGTCGACTACGACGACGAGGACCTGGAGGAGGCCGAGGCGGAAGCCGAAGCGGAGGCCCGCGCCCGCGCCGCTGCCGCCTCGCGCGACCGCAGGCGGACGAGCCGCGACGACGGAACCCCGGACGACGGAAAGGAGGGTGGCCGGTGATCTCCCCCGAACTGTTCGGCTACCTCATCCCGTCCGTCGTCCTGATCCCCCTGCTCGCCGCGGCGTTGTGCCTGGTGGTCTCCCGCCGTCCCCGGGTCCAGAACATCATCACCATCGTCACCCTCACCGGGGTGCTGGTCATCGCCGGCATCCTGCTGGTGCTCACCGACCAACACGGCGTGCACACCGTGCAGGTGGGCGGCTGGGACGCACCCGTCGGGATCACCCTCGTGGCGGACCGGCTCAGTGCCCTCATGCTCTGCGTGTCGGCCATCGTGCTGCTGACGGTGATCATCTACGCCGTGGGACAGGGTGTCCGCGACGGGGACGGCGACCAGCCGACCTCGATCTTCCTCCCCACCTACCTGGCGCTCGCGGCGGGACTGAACGCGGCGTTCATCGCCGGCGACCTGTTCAACCTGTTCGTCGGGTTCGAGATGCTGCTGGCCGCGTCCTACGTCCTGCTCACGCTCGGCGCCAGCCAGGAACGAGTCCGCGCGGGGGTCTCCTACACCGTCGTGTCGATGGTGTCGTCGATGGTGTTCCTGTTGGGCATCGCCCTGACCTACTCGGCCGCGGGCACGCTCAACCTGGCACAGCTGTCCATCCGGATGGCCGAGGTCCCGGAGGGGCTGCGGAACACGATCTTCGCCGTCTTCCTGGTGGCGTTCGGAATCAAAGCCGCCGTGTTCCCCCTGTCGACCTGGCTGCCCGACTCCTACCCCACCGCGCCCGCCCCCGTCACCGCGGTGTTCGCCGGACTGCTGACCAAGGTGGGCGTCTACGCGATCATCCGCTTCCACACCCTCGTGTTCCCCGGCGGGTCCATGGACGGCGTCCTGCTGGTGGCGGGTCTACTGACGATGGTCATCGGCATCCTCGGCGCGATCGCACAGTCGGACATCAAACGAATACTGTCGTTCACCCTCGTCAGCCACATCGGGTACATGATCTTCGGCATCGCCCTGTCGACCGGGTACGGGCTGAGTGCGGCGATCTACTACGTCGGCCATCACATCATCGTGCAGACAACCCTGTTCCTGGTGGTCGGACTGATCGAACGGCAGGCCGGGTCGTCCTCCCTGCGCCGCCTGGGGTCGCTCGCCGTGGCCAGCCCCGTCCTCGCCGTCGTCTTCCTCATCCCCGCCCTCAACCTCGGCGGGATCCCGCCCTTCTCCGGCTTCATCGGCAAGCTCGCGGTGGTCCAGGCCGGTGCCGAGGTCGGCGGACCGCTCATGTGGGTGCTCATCGCCGGGGCCATGGTCACCAGCCTGCTCACGCTCTACGTGGTGGTCCGCGTGTGGTCCAAGGCGTTCTGGCGCCCCCGCGCCGACGCCCCCGAGGGCGCTGTGGCCCTGGCCAAGCCGCTGGCCCTGCTGCCCTCCGACGAGTACGTGGAATTCGACGAGCGCGAGGAGGTGGGCCGGATGCCGCTGAGCATGCTCGCCCCCACCATGGCCCTCATCGTGGTCTCATTGTTGATGACGGTCTTCGCCGGCCCGCTGCTCGGGGTCACCGATCGGGCTGCCGAGAGCCTCATGGAGCGGCATGACTACCTGGACACCATCCCCCTCGATTCCACGCCCGAACGCTATGTCGACTCCGTGACGGGGGTGCGCTGACATGGCCCGCAGGACCAAGGTCCGTCTCGACCCCCGGGTCATCGGGTCCCGCGTGTTCATGATGCTGTGGCTGACGGTCGCCTGGGTCATGCTGTGGGGGCCGGTCGAGGTCGGAACGATCGTCGCCGGGGTGCTCGTCGCGATCGTGGTGATGGTGCTGCTCCCGCTGCCCCGGGTCCCGGTGGAGGGCCTGCTCAGGCCCGTGTCCACGGTGTGGCTGGTGATCGTGGTGGCCTACTACCTCGTCCGCTCGTCGATCGCCGTCGCGTGGCTGTCCGTGCGCCCGCAGGCTCCGCCCCGCTCCGCCGTGCTCAGGGCACCGATGCGGCTCAAGTCGGACTTCACCCTCGCCCTGGCCGTCAACACCCTGAACCTCATGCCCGGTGGCATCGTGGTGCGCGTCGACCCGGTGGCGCGGTACGTGTACGTCCACGTCCTGGACGCCGGGAGTCCCGAGGCGGTCGAGAGGTTCCGTCGCCAGACCGCCCACGTGGAACAGCTGTACCTACGGGCGTTCGAACGCCCCGAGGACTGGAAACCCAGCCCGCAGCACTACTGCGCCCCGGCGGAGGAATACGGGAGCAACGGCCCCGAGCGCGTCGACGACCGCGACCGCGCACCCGAGCCCGTACGAGACAGCGAGGAGCACCGATGAGCCTGTCACTGTTGCTGTGGAGCGCGGCCGTGGTCGCCCTGACGCTCGCACTGTTCACCACGATGATCCGCCTGATCGGTGGACCCAACACCCTCGACCGGCTGATCTCCCTGGACATGCTCGCCGCCATCGCCCAGTGCGGGGTCGGCGTGTACATCGCCTGGAGCAAGGACACCACCGCCGCGGCCGCCCTCGTGGCGTTGGCGCTGGTCGCCTTCCTCGGATCGGTGTCCGTGGCCCGGTTCCGGGTCAGTGACACCACCGGGGTCCACAAGGAGGCCCTCACATGACCGACGACCCCCGGGAGATCGTCTCCGCGCTGTTCGTCCTCGCCGGAGCGCTGCTGACCCTCGCCAGCGCCATCGGTCTGGTGCGCTTCCGCGACACCCTGAGCCGGATGCACCCGGCCGCCAAGCCGCAGGTGCTGGGCCTGGTGCTCGTGCTGTTCGGCGCCAGCGTCCGGATCTTCCCCCACATCGACCTGGGAATGCTCCTGCTGGCCGGGATCGTGGCCGTCTGCACTGCGCCCGTGATCGCCAACCGCGTGGGCAACCTGGCGTATCACGAGAGCGTCGAGGACGGCACCATCACCCACGAGGCCCCGGTCCTGGAGAAGTTCCAGGCAAGCGAGGCCAATCGCAAGAACACGCCCTGACCGGAGCCCGCCAGGCCGACTCCCGCCATCCGCTCCGGCGCCTGCACACCGGGACCGGGACACAGCCGATCAGGGGCACAGCCGCTCCGGGCCGGGCGCCGACGACTCGAGCCCCGCTCCCCTTCGCGGGGGCGGGGCTCGTTCGGTGACTCGGTGTCGGTGTACCGGCGGTAGGCCGGCGTGCTGGCGCGGGGCCGGTTACCGGGAGATCAGGGGGCGGGCTGCGCGGGCGGGGTGGCGGGATCGGCCTGCCCCTCGACGGGCTGCTCCTCGACCGGGACCTCCACGAGGATGTCCTCCTCGCCCTCGACAGCGCCCTCGGCGCCCTCGACCTCGGCCTCGTCCGCGTTCTCCTCCGCCTCCGAGTCCGCCTCACCCGTGTAGGTGGGCAGGGTGTACGGGGCATCGGGATCCGCGGGCTGCTCGTTGGGCGGGGAACACGCGGTCACGGCGAACGCGAGTGCGAATGCGGGAACCGCGACCATGAGGCGGCGGGCGGTCTGACGCGGGGCCATGAGGGCTCCTTCGATCTCGGAAAGCTGCAGGTCGCTGAGAGCACGCGCCCCGGCGGGCAGAGTGCGTGGGCTCATCATATCCTCAGCCGTCAGCGGTCGAGGTCCTGGGTGACGATCACGATCACGCCGGGGGTGCCCACCTCGAGATCGGCCGGCCGGGGCAGGGCGGGGATGCCCAGCTGGGCTGCTACGGCCTCGGCGGCCTGCCGCTCACCGGCGCCGGTTCCGAAGTACACGGTCGACTCGGACACCACCGGCCGGTTGGAGGGCAGGTTGGCCACCTCACCGACGGCGAAGCCGGACTCGCGGAGGGCTTCACCGGTCCGGCCGGCGAGCCCGGAGACGTTGCTGTTGTTGAACACCTGGACAGGCACCGAGGTCACCGCCGGCGCGCCACCGGGCTGACCGCCGGCAGGCGGCGCGGCGGGCTCGGCGGGCTGGCCGGGAAC
>NZ_JAALDZ010000330.1:0-1763 GCF_014145125.1 Dietzia sp. CQ4
GGCATTCCCGCCTGGTGCACCTGGACCTGGCCGTCGACATGGTGCCGCGCATGCGGTTGAAGCCCGGCGAGACCTGGCCGGAGGAGGTGGTGGCGGACGGCCTGGTGCCGCTCGCCCGGCTGGTCCCCGCCGGCGTCGACCGGGCCGGCCAGCCCACGCGGGCCCGGTTGGTCCTGTTCCGCAGGCCGCTCACCCGCCGGGCACCCGGCGGGGACGACCTGAGGGACCTGGTCTACTCGGTCCTGGTGGAACTCGTCTCGCAGCACCTGGAGATCTCACCGGACGAGGTCGAGGCCGGCCCCAACGAGAACTGACCACCCCGCGGGGTGGTCAGGAAGGTGCCGAACAGGCGCCGTCGAGAGCCCGGATGACACCGGGCCCTGACGAACTCACATCACGGCCTCGCGCTTGATCCGCCGACGCTCGCGCTCCGACAGTCCGCCCCAGATGCCGAAGCGCTCGTCGTTGGCCAGCGCGTACTCGAGGCACTCGGCCTTGACCTCGCAGCCCGTGCAGATCTTCTTGGCCTCGCGGGTCGAGCCACCCTTCTCCGGGAAGAACGCCTCGGGATCGGTCTGGGAACAGAGGGCCCGGTCCTGCCAGCTCTCCTCCTCGTCCTCCACGAAGAGCGCACCGGTGCCGAAGTCGACCAGGGTCAGCTCGGGTCCCGCTGCGGTGCGTGACTGTCGATCCACGGTCATCCCCTCGTGTTACGTTGCTCGTCGCTCGTGCGTCTGCCCGGCCCGGCGTGCCGCTCCGATACGAATGACACACCTGTGATTACACACATGCGAGTCGCCCAGGTCAAGCGAAATCGGGGATACCTAGCATTTTCGTGCGCCGGTCCCACGAGTGACACGCCGCGGATTGTGTGGCGTGGGACACCCCCGCGAGTCGGGGTGGGGTCCGAACACCCGGCCACCCGGGCCGCACCGCCACCCCGTCACTACTCTGGGTCGACGTGAGGATCTGTGTATTGGCCGGTGGCGTCGGTGGCGCCCGTTTCCTGCTCGGCGCACGTCGACTTCTCGGGCTGGACCCCGCGTCCGGGGCCGCGGACACCCCGCTCCCCGGAGGCGACCCCGCCCACGGCCTCGACGCGGTGGTCAACGTCGGGGACGACGCGTGGATGCACGGCGTCCGGATCTGCCCCGACCTCGACACCTGCATGTACACCCTCGGCGGGGGCATCGACCCCGAACGCGGATGGGGTCACGCGGGCGAGACGTGGAACTGCCGCGACGAACTCGCCGCCTACGGCGTCCAGCCCGACTGGTTCGGTCTCGGGGACAAGGACCTGGCCACCCACCTGGTCCGCACCCAGATGTTGGGCGCCGGTTACCGGTTGACCGACGTCACCGAGGCGCTGTCCACCCGCTGGTCCCCCGGCGTCCGCCTGTTGCCGGTGACCGACGACCGATGCGAGACGCACGTCGTGGTGCCCGACGACTCCGCCGACGGGTCGGGCTCGAAGGCGATCCACTTCCAGGAGTGGTGGGTCCGGCACCGCGCGCAGCTGCCCGCCTCCGGATTCGTGCAGATCGGCGCCGAGGCCGCCCGGCCCACCGCGGAGACGCTCGAGGCCATCGAGGCGGCCGACCTCGTCGTCGTCGCCCCCTCCAACCCCGTGGTCTCCGTCGGCGCGATCCTCGCCGTCCCCGGGATCCGCGCCGCGCTGCGTTCCACCACCGCGCCGGTCGTGGGGGTGAGCCCCGTGATCGGGGGCGCCGTGCTGCGCGGGATGGCCGACGCGTGCCTCACCG
>NZ_JAALDZ010000331.1:0-2331 GCF_014145125.1 Dietzia sp. CQ4
GCAGGGCCTGCGGGTCCGAGTCCTTGAGAAGGGCTCCGGGGTGGCTCGCCGAGCGCACGGGTCTCCAGCTGCCACGGGTGTTGAGCCGCAACGCCGCCCCACCGGTCCCGGAGGGGATCGTTCCCGATGCCCCCGGGGTCACCCCGTTCCTCACGTCCAACGAGGACTTCTACCGCATCGACACCGCGCTGCGCGTCCCCGCGCTGACCACCGCGGACTGGCGGCTGCGGATCCACGGGATGGTGGAGAGGGAGATCGAACTGGACTGGCAGTCACTGACGAGCAGGGAGTTCCTGGACCGGATCGTCACCCTGACCTGCGTGTCCAACGAGGTCGGGGGAAACCTCGCCGGCAACGCGACCTGGACCGGCTTCCCGATCGCCGAACTGCTCGCCGAGGCCGGCCCCCTTCCCGAGGCCGACATGCTGCTCTCGACCTCCGTCGACGGGTGGACGGCGGGCACCCCGCTCGAGGCCCTCACGGACGGCCGGGACGCCCTGCTGGCCGTCGGGATGAACGGCGAACCCCTGCCGCTCGAGCACGGGTACCCGGTCCGGCAGGTCGTGCCCGGCCTGTACGGCTACGTCTCCGCCACCAAGTGGGTGGTGGACTGGGAGGTCACCCGATTCGACCGCGCCAGCGCCTACTGGACCGACCGGGGGTGGGGTGAGCGGGGACCCATCCTCACCGCGAGCCGGATCGACAGGCCCGCCCCCCTGGCCCAGCTGGAGCCCGGCCCCGTCGTGGTGGCCGGGACGGCATGGGCCCAGCGCCGGGGCATCGACCGGGTGGAGGTGCAGGTCGACGACGGTCCGTGGAACGAGGCGACGCTCGCCGAGGAGTACTCGATCGACACCTGGCGCATGTGGTCGTGGACCTGGGACGCCGAGCCCGGCCTGCACACGCTGTCGGTCCGGGCGACCGACTCGACCGGTGAGGTGCAGACGGAGACCCGACAACCGCCGATCCCCACCGGGGCCACGGGCTGGCACAACCGCACGTTCCGGGTGTCGGGGACATGACCGTCCTCGACACACCCCTCCTCACCACCCGCCCGTCCCGTGCGTTCGGACCACCTCGCATTAGACTGTCCCCCGTGTCCGAGCCCACCGCCCCGTCGCTGGCCGATCCGGGGCGCCTCCTGGAACTCTCCGCGGCCGGGGATCTCGATGCCTTCGCCCGCTTCTACGACCTCATGGCGCCCCGTGTGCACGGTCTCGCACTCCGGGTCCTGCGCGACCCCGGGTACGCCGAGGAGACCGTCCAGGAGGTGTTCCTCCAGGTCTGGAAGCAGGCCTCGGGGTACAGCCCCAAGCTCGGGTCGGTCCATTCCTGGGTACTGACCATCGCCCACCGGCGAGCGGTGGACAGGGTGCGGTCCGAGAGTTCCGCGGCCCGGCGCGACGAGGCGGACGCCGCCGCGGGGATCACGCACTCCGGCGACATCGCCGACCAGGTGACCGAGGAGATCACCCGGGAAGAGGACGCCGCGGACATCCGTCGATGTCTCGGGGAACTCACCGAGAACCAGCGCGAGTCCATCGAGATGGCGTACTTCTCCGGGTTGACCTACCGGGAGGTCGCCGACCAGCTGGGGTCCGCACTGCCCACGATCAAGTCACGAATCCGCGACGGCCTGCGCCGTCTCAAGAGCTGCCTGGGAGGTGAGCTGTCATGACCGTCCGACACCACGATCACCCGGGGTCCCCGGACACGGTTCATCCCGAGGACCTCGACCTCTACGCCCTGGACGCGCTGGACCAGGAGGAGGCGGACGCCGTCGAGCAGGCGCTCGTCGCCGCGACCCCGGATCAACGCAGCTCGATGCTGGCCCACATCCGGTCCACGCGGGAGGTCGTGGCCGATCTGGTGGCCGACGCCGACCTCGACGTCCCGCCGCCGCCATCCCTGCGCACCAGGGTGCTCGACCTGGTCACGGCGGAGGCCGGGACCGGACACGATGCGCCCACCCCGGATGCCGACGACACCGGTGACACCGGGGGCGCGGCGGTGGTCGACCTGAGCCGGATGCGCGAGCGCCGGCGCCCCGGGACCTGGACCTTCCTCGCCACCGCGGCGGCGGCCATCGTGTTGGTGGCCGCGGGGGTGACCATCGGGCGACTGACGGGCGACGCGGGACCGGAGGACAACCTCCCGGTCGCGTCCCCGCCCGCCGCGACGATGCCGGACGAGGTCACGTCCCTGCTCACGGCGCCCGACCTCGAGGTCTCGCGCGGACAGGTGGGCGGCACCGGCAGCGCCACCGTGCTCGCGTCCAAGACGGCCGACATGGCGGTCATCTCCATGACCGGGATCCCGGAGCCGGCCGAG
>NZ_JAALDZ010000332.1:0-2772 GCF_014145125.1 Dietzia sp. CQ4
GGCGTAGTCGCCGGCCCCCGCCCGCAGCCGTCGGGAAGAGCGTTCCGCACACATCGGCCGAGTAGATCTGCGCGGAACGCTCTTTTCGATGCCGGGGCGGGGAGGAACAGGGGTGGGCAGGGGTGTGGTCAGAGCCCGGGGGGCGTGTAGGCGGCGGTGTGCTCGGCCGCGCCGCTCGCGGTCATGAGGTCGTTGATCCGGCGGATGTCGGCCGGGCCGGGCAGTCCCCACCCGGGTCGGTATCCGTAGATCTCCGCGAGCGTCGTCGAGTCCCGGGTGCCGTTGGCCAGCTCCACGTCCTCGGGCCCGATCAGTGACGGGTGGGGCACGCCGACGGCGCCGGAGATCTTGACGAGATCGCGTCGCAGCGACCGGATGTAGGCCGCGCACCGCACGGCCTTGTTCGTGGGGTCCACTCCTCGGACCAGCCACGGGTTCTGGGTGGCCACCCCGGTGGGGCAGCGGTCGGTGTGGCACTTCTGGGCCTGGATGCAGCCGATGGAGAGCATGGCCTCGCGGCCGACGGCGATCATGTCCACACCGAGCGCGAACGCGACCGCCGCGTTCTCGGGGATGCCCAGCTTGCCGGAGCCAACGAACACCACGTCGTCGGTGAGTCCGGCCTCGGCGAAGACCCGGTAGACGCGGGAGAATCCCAACCGGAACGGCAGTGACACCGCGTCGGTGAAGACGAGCGGGGCGGCGCCGGTGCCACCCTCGCCACCGTCGATGGTGATGAAGTCGACGCCGCGCTGCCGCGGGATCATCGCGGCGGCCAGCTGCTCCCAGAAGTCCAGCTCGCCGACCGCGGATTTGATGCCCACCGGCAGGCCGGTGCGCTCGGTGATCTCCTCCACCAGGTCGAGCATGGAGTCCACGTCGTGGAAGGCGGTGTGCCGGGACGGGCTCGCACACTCGCGGTCGGTGGGGATGCCGCGGATCCGCCCGATCTCCGCCGTGACCTTGGCCGCGGGCAGCAGGCCGCCCAGTCCGGGTTTGGCGCCCTGGCTGAGCTTGATCTCGATCGCCCGGATCGGGTGCTTCTCGGTGAGGGCCACCAGAGCGTCGATGTCGAATCGGCCTTCGGCGTCGCGGACCCCGAAGTAGGCGGTGCCGATCTGGAAGACCAGGTCACCGCCCTTCTGGTGGTACGGGCTCAGCCCGCCCTCGCCCGTGTTGTGCAGAGCGCCCGCGAGAGCGGCGCCGCGGTTGAGGGCCTCGACAGCAGGGGCCGACAGCGCGCCGTAGCTCATCCCGGAGATCGACACCAGGGACTCGGGGCGGAACGCGCGGGCCCGGCCGCGGGCGGCGCCGAGGACCTTGGCCGGTGGGAGTTGGAGCTGCTCGGCGGAGTGCGCGTGGGCCGACACCGTCACCCCGGCGAACGTGCGCGGCTTGACGATCGGGTAACCCTCGAGGAACTCGATGTTGTTGTCCGTGCCGAACCCGAACGTTGTGGCCCGTCCCTCCGCCGACTCCTGGATCCAGGCACGTTGGTCCCGGGTGAACGGCCGCTCCTCGTTGTTGCCCGCCACGATGTACTGGCGCAGTTCGGGACCGATGGAGCTCAGGGCCATCCGCGCGTGCCCCAGGACGGGGAAGGTCCGCAGGATCGGGTACCTGGTCTGTCTCAGGTCCGAGGCCGCGACGGCGGCCAGGGCGGCGACGGGGGCGCCGAGGAGCCACTTGCGCATGTCGACCTCCGGGGTCTGTCGGTGTCCCCATCATGGACCACCCGTCGCCCGGCGTGCCCGGGACCGCCGCGCGGTGGGAGTACGTCTACAGTGGCCGGACCGTCGCGGGATACCGGAAGGGCGCGACGCGCCCGCCCGGACCGGACACGCGAGAGGACCATATAGATGACCGACCCAGTGCAGGATGACGGCCCGCAACCGCTTCCCCCTCCACCCTCGGCCGGATCGGGCTACTCCACCTCCCGCACGGTGCGAACGGGCGAGGTCGATCCCCTGCGCCGGCTGCGGTTGGACAGCATCGCCCGGTACCTCCAGGACGTGGCGGGCGACGATCTCGAGGCCACCGGTCACGCGCGGACCGACCCGTACTGGATCGTCCGGCGGACCGTGATCGACGTGATCGAGCCGATCTCCTGGCCGGCCACCGTCCACCTCCAGCGCTGGTGCTCCGGATTGTCCACCCGGTGGGCGAACATGCGGGTGCGACTGACGGCGGAGCACCGGGACGGCCCCGACGACGACGGGCCGCGACCCGACGGACTGGTGGAGACCGAGGCGTTCTGGATCAACGTCAGCGCCCACGGCGTGCCCGCCCGCATCAGCGACGAGGGCTTCGCCACCCTGTCGGCGACCACGGAGACCCACCGCCTGCGGTGGGCCGCCATGACCACGCCCCCGCCCGTCGGGTCCACCGGACAGGATCTACCGGAGGACCGGCCCCACATCCTCCGCAGCACGGATTTCGACCTGCTCCAGCACGTCAACAACGCCGCCTACCTCGACGCCGTCGAGGACGAGCTCATGGATCACCAGGACCTGCTGAGGCAGCGCCACCGCGTCGTGATCGAGTACTCGCACCCCGTGGTCCCGGGGTCGTCGATGACGATCCGGCGTCGGCGGACCGGACATCGGTTGCAGATGTGGATGACGGTGGACGACCGCGTCGCGGCGACGGTGACCGTCACGGGTCAGCCGGACGCCCGGCAGGAGAGCTAGGCGAGCGGACGATCGTCAGGGCAGGATGCGCGAGACGACCTCCGCGGCCACGTCCTCCAACAGCGCGCCCGCGTTGGCCATC
>NZ_JAALDZ010000333.1:0-3800 GCF_014145125.1 Dietzia sp. CQ4
TCGATGAGCGGGGGCCGCCTCGTGTCCGTGCCGCGTGTCCGGCCTAGGTGGTGGCGGGAGCCGCCCCACCGCTACCCGACGGGCCGCCGGGGGCTGCGCCACCGAAGCCGCCCGAGCTGGGCGGGAGCGAGTCGCCCGGGCCGGCCTCACCGGTGGGTGCGACGCTCGCGGTGATCTCCTCACCCTCGCGGGACCCGGCGTCCGGGCGCTGGACCCCGGTGAACGTGAACCGGGCGTCCTCGGTCTTGTCGGACTCCCCGTCCCAGCCCTCGACGTCGACGGTGATGAGCTCGCCGGCCGCGACCTCGCCGAAGAGGATCTTCTCCGACAGCGTGTCCTCGATCTCGCGCTGGATGGTGCGACGCAGCGGCCGCGCACCCAATACCGGATCGAAACCCCTCTTGGCGAGAAGCTCCTTGGCCCGGTCCGTGATCTCGATGGTCATGTCCTTGGCCTTGAGCGCCACGCCGACGCGGCTGACCATGAGGTCGACCATCTCCACGATCTGAGCCTTGGTGAGCTGGTGGAACACCACGATCTCGTCGATCCGGTTGAGGAACTCGGGCCGGAAGTGCTTCTTGAGCTCGTCGTTGACCTTCTGCTTCATCCGCTCGTAGGCGTCCTCGGTGTTGTCGGAGGACTGGAAGCCCATCCCGACCGCCTTGGAGATGTCCCTCGTGCCCAGGTTGGAGGTGAAGATCAACACGGTGTTCTTGAAGTCCACCATGCGGCCCTGCCCGTCGGTGAGACGGCCGTCCTCGAGCACCTGCAGCAGCGTGTTGTAGATCTCGGAGTGGGCCTTCTCGATCTCGTCGAACAGGACCACCGAGAACGGCTTGCGCCGGACCTTCTCCGTGAGCTGGCCGCCCTCCTCGTAGCCGACGTACCCGGGAGGTGCGCCGAACAGACGGGACGCGGTGAAGCGGTCGTGGAACTCGCCCATGTCGATCTGGATGAGCGCGTCGTCCTCGCCGAACAGGAAGTTCGCCAGCGCCTTGGAGAGCTCCGTCTTACCGACACCGGACGGGCCGGCGAAGATGAACGAACCCGAGGGCCGCTTGGGGTCCTTGAGACCGGCCCGCGTGCGGCGGATGGCCCGGGAGACGGCCTTGATGGCGTCCTCCTGGCCGATGATCCGCTTGTGCAGCTCGTCCTCCATGCGGAGCAGACGCGTGGTCTCCTCCTCGGTGAGCTTGAACACGGGGATCCCGGTCCAGTTGCCCAGGACCTCCGCGATCTGCTCCTCGTCGACCACGGCGGCCACATCCATGTCGCCCGCACGCCACTGCTTCTCGCGCTCCGAGCGCTCGGCGATGAGCTTCTTCTCCGTGTCCCGCAGGCCCGCGGCCTTCTCGAAGTCCTGCGCGTCGATCGCGGACTCCTTCTCACGGCGGGCCTCCGCGATCTTCTCGTCGAACTCCCGCAGGTCCGGCGGAGCGGTCATCCGCTTGATCCGCATGCGGGCGCCGGCCTCGTCGATGAGGTCGATCGCCTTGTCCGGGAGGAAGCGGTCGTTGATGTACCGGTCCGCGAGCTGGGCCGCCGCGGCCAGGGCGGCGTCCGTGATGGTGACGCGGTGGTGGGCCTCGTAGCGGTCCCGCAGACCCTTGAGGATCTCGATGGACAGCTCCACGTTGGGCTCCGGGACCTGGACCGGCTGGAAACGACGCTCGAGCGCCGCGTCCTTCTCGATGTGCTTGCGGTACTCCTCGAGCGTGGTGGCGCCGATGGTCTGCAGCTCACCGCGGGCCAGCTTGGGCTTGAGGATCGACGCGGCGTCGATCGCACCCTCGGCGGCACCCGCGCCGACGAGGGTGTGGATCTCGTCGATGAACAGGATGATGTCGCCGCGCTGGTTGATCTCCTTGAGCACCTTCTTGAGGCGCTCCTCGAAGTCTCCGCGGTAGCGGGAACCGGCCACCAGGGACCCCAGGTCGAGCGAGTAGACCTGCTTGTCCTTGAGGGTCTCGGGGACCTCGTTGTTGACGATGGCCTGGGCCAGGCCCTCGACGACCGCGGTCTTGCCCACGCCGGGCTCGCCGATGAGCACCGGGTTGTTCTTGGTGCGCCGGGAGAGCACCTGCATGATGCGCTCGACCTCCTTGGCGCGGCCGACGACCGGGTCGAGCTTGCCCTCCATGGCGGCCTGCGTGAGGTTGCGACCGAACTGGTCCAGCACCGTCGAGGACGACGGCGTACCGGACTCGCGACCACCGGTGCCGGCGGGGGCGCCCGTGGCCTCGGCCTCCTTGCCCTGGTAGCCCGACAGCAGCTGGATGACCTGCTGGCGGACCCGGGTGAGGTCCGCTCCGAGCTTGACCAGCACCTGGGCGGCGACGCCCTCGCCCTCACGGATGAGGCCGAGCAGGATGTGCTCGGTGCCGATGTAGTTGTGGCCGAGCTGCAGCGCCTCGCGCAGGCTCAGCTCCAGGACCTTCTTGGCCCGCGGCGTGAACGGGATGTGCCCGCTGGGCGCCTGCTGGCCCTGGCCGATGATCTCCTCGACCTGACTCCGCACCGCTTCCAGCGAGATCCCCAGGGACTCG
Organism: Dietzia sp. CQ4; assembly: GCF_014145125.1. NCBI lineage: Bacteria > Bacillati > Actinomycetota > Actinomycetes > Mycobacteriales > Dietziaceae > Dietzia > Dietzia sp. CQ4. The sequence continues at coordinate 2,547 of NZ_JAALDZ010000333.1, forward strand.
AGTGCCTTGGCGGCCACTCCCTCGCCCTCGTGGATGAGACCCAGCAGGATGTGCTCGGTGCCGATGTAGTTGTGGTTGAGCATCCGGGCCTCTTCCTGGGCCAGGACGACGACGCGACGCGCGCGGTCGGTAAACCGTTCGAACATCGTGCTACCTCACATTCCTCGGGTTCCGTCCACTCTAGTGGCCGTGTCTGACGCGCTGCACCGCAGGAGCGGGAGCGGGTCCGTCACCAGGGTTCAACGCGGCAGGTCGGGGATCCATTGCAGATCCGTGTACGCCGACAGCGAACGCCGCCGATCCGTGCGCCGGGGCACGGACTTCCGTCGTCGGCGCCTAGGGTCGTGGACATGACACGGGTGGACGGAGCGGGGACGTGACCCCCTTCGATCTGGACCGGATCGGCCACGGACTGCCCTTCGCCGCCGCGCTGCCCGCCCTGCGGGACGCCCTCGCCACCAGGGGCACCGCGGTCGTCCAGGCCCCGCCCGGCACCGGGAAGACCACCCTCGCCCCACCGGCGGTCGCCTCGGCGGACGGGATCGCGGGACGGGTCGTCGTCACCCAGCCCCGACGGGTGGCCGCCCGCTCGGCGGCGCGACGACTGGCGGCGCTGACCGGGACGGGGGTCGGCACCCTGGCGGGCTACTCCGTGCGCGGGGACTCCAGCGTCGGACGGGACACCCTCGTGGAGTTCGTGACCCCGGGGGTGCTGGTCCGGCGCCTGATCGCCGACCCGGACCTGCCCGGGACCGCGGCGGTGGTGCTCGACGAGGTCCACGAGCGGGACGTCGAGTCCGACCTCGCCCTGGCTTTGCTCTGCGAGCTGCGCCAACTCCGCGACGACCTGCCCGTGGTGGCCATGTCCGCGACCGTCGAGGCCGGTCGCTTCGCGCGCCTGCTGGGCGGCGCCGGAACGGAGGCCGCGGCGCCGGTGATCGACATCCCGGCCGTCCTTCATCCGCTGGAGATCCGCTACCGCCCGCCCCTCGCTCCCCGACTGGATTCCCGTGGGGTGACCGACGGTTTCCTCGACCACGTGGCCACCGTGGCGGCCGACGAGGTGACCGCGAGCGGGTCGGACACCCTGGTCTTCCTCCCCGGGGTCCGCGAGATCGACCGCGTGGTGCGCTCGCTCACGGCACGACTGGGCGGGCGCGCCGAGGTCCTGCCCCTCCACGGCGGGCTCGACGCGGCCGAGCAGGACCGGGCGGTCTCGGGATCCGGCCGCGGGGACCCGACCCCGGGCCGGGG
>NZ_JAALDZ010000334.1:0-3376 GCF_014145125.1 Dietzia sp. CQ4
CCGCCAGGGCCGGGTGCCGCCGTAGTCCCGCGGCTCGACGCCGCCTCCGGGGAAGACCGACATCCCGGCGGCGAACTGCATGGTGGCCACGCGGTGCTGGAGGAACACCTCGAGCCCCCCGCCGACGCGCGCGTCGCGGACCAACGCCACCGTGGCGGCCTCACGGACGGGGACGGGCCCGGGCGGGGTCGCCACGGGGTCGACTGTGCGGTTCACGGCCGCCGGTGTCGGCCGGACCGACGCGCCCGGCGCGCGAAGAACCGCCCGTCGATCGCGTCGACGACGATCGACTGCGCGAACGCGGTGCTGAGGTTCTCCGAGGTGATCACGTCGTCGATCAGGCCGGTGGCCGTGACCCCTCCCTCCGCGAGGAGCATCGCGTGGGTGAAACCCGGGGGTATCTCCTCCACGTGGTGGGTCACCAGGACGGTGGCGGGCGCGTCGGGGTCGAGGGCCATGTCCGCCAGACGGGCGACCAGATCCTCCCGGCCCCCCAGGTCCAGCCCCGCCCCCGGCTCGTCGAGCAGGAGCAGCTCCGGGTCGGTCATCATCGCGCGGGCGATCAGCACCCGCTTGCGCTCACCCTCCGAGAGGGTCCCCCAGGTCCGGTCGGCCAGGTGCTCTCCGCCGATCATCTCCAGCGTGTCCGCCGCGCGGTCGAAGTCGGCCTGGTCGTACGCCTCCCGCCACCGGCCCAGCACGGCGTACCCGGCGGAGACCACCAGGTCCTTGACCACCTCGTCGCCGGGGATCCGGCCGGCCACCGCCGCGGACGACAGGCCCACCCGGCTGCGGAGCTCGGTGACCTCGGTGCGACCCAGTTGCTCCCCCAGGATCACCGCCGAACCGGTGCTCGGGTACTCGAGCGCCGAGGCGATCCGGAGCAGCGAGGTCTTGCCCGCACCGTTGGGGCCCAGGACGACCCACCGCTCGTCCAACTCGACCTGCCAGGTGACGGGGCCCACCAGCGTCCGCCCGTCCCTCCGGAGCGAGACGTCGGTCAGGTCCAGGACGAGGTCGGGATCGGTCTCGATAGGCGTTCTCACGGACCCCATCTAACCCCCTATCCGGTGGCCGGGTGGCGAGGAACACGGCTCGTGCGCGTGAACACCGGCGCGACGCCCCTCCCCGATCGACGCCCGCTTCGATAGCGTCGTGTGCGTAGAGGCGTCCGCACCCCGGAGCCCGCAGCCGAGAGGAGCACCGACGTGAACGACCGTCTGGCCATCGACGAGGTCCGCCCCCTGGTCTCCTGCGGGAGGTTCCCCGCCAAGTCGGTCGTGGGTGAGGTGGTGCCGATCTCGGCGACCGTGTGGCGGGAGGGCCACGACGCGCTGTCGGCGAGCCTGGTGGTCCGCCGTCCCGGTGGGGCCTCCTCCCGGGCGACCATGTCCCCCGGGGTGGAGGCGGACACCGTCCACGCGCTGCTCACCACCGACGCCCCCGGGATGTGGTCGTTCCGTGTCGAGGCCTGGTCGGATCCGTTCGCCACGTGGAACAGCGGCATCGTCAAGAAGATGGACGCAGGCCAGGGCGCCGACGTCCTGGGCAACGAGTTCGAGGTGGGCGCCCGGGTCCTGGACGCCGGCGCCGCACAGGCGACCGCGTCGGGTGACCCCGACCGGGCCACGCTGCTGACGGATGCGGCCACCGCGCTCCGCGGCACCGGGGACGCGCGGACCCGGACCTCGCTGGCGCTGTCCGACGAGGTCGCGGCCGCGATGGCCGCCGGACCGGTCCGCGAGCTGGTGACGGCCGGTCAGACCCACCGCGTCTGGGTCGACCGGCGCGAGGCCCAGTTCAGCTCGTGGTACGAGTTCTTCCCCCGCTCCACGGGCGGGTGGGACGAGCGGGGCCGGCCCGTCCACGGCACCTTCGCCACCTCGCGCACCCACATCGACCACGCCGCGGACATGGGCTTCGACGTGGTGTACCTGCCGCCCATCCACCCGATCGGGGTGGTCAACCGGAAGGGCCGCAACAATTCGCTCACCCCGGACCCGGGCGACGTCGGTTCGCCCTGGGCGATCGGTTCCGCGGACGGCGGCCACGACGCGGTGCACCCGGAGCTCGGCACCATCGAGGATTTCCGCGAGCTGGTCGAGTACGCCGCCACGAGGGGTGTCGAGATAGCGCTGGACCTGGCGTTGCAGTGCGCGCCGGACCACCCGTGGGCGCAGGCGCACCCCGAGTGGTTCACGGTGCTGCCCGACGGGCACATCGCCTACGCCGAGAACCCGCCCAAGAAGTACCAGGACATCTACCCCGTCAACTTCGACCTCGATCCCGAGGGGATCTACGCCGAGGTGCTCCGGGTGGTGCGGCTGTGGACCTCCCTGGGCGTACGGATCTTCCGGGTGGACAACCCGCACACCAAGCCGGCCGACTTCTGGAGCCGCCTGATCGCCGAGGTCAAGCGCACGGAACCGGACGTGCTGTTCCTCGCCGAGGCCTTCACCCGTCCCGCCCGCATGTTCGGCCTGGCCAGGCGGGGCTTCTCGCAGTCGTACACCTACTTCACCTGGAAGACCACCAAGTCCGACCTGGTGGAGTTCTGCGAACAGCTGCTGGCGCACGTCGACGAGGCCCGGCCCAACATGTTCACCAACACCCCGGACATCCTCCACGAGTCGCTGCAGCGCGGGGGCCCCGCGATGTTCGCGATCCGGTCGACGCTCGCGGCCACGCTGTCCCCGGCGTGGGGCGTGTACTCGGGCTTCGAGCTGTTCGAGTGGCAGCCCGTCACCGACGGCAGCGAGGAGTACCTGGACTCGGAGAAATACGAGCTCCGGCCCCGGGACTTCGCCGGTGCCGAGGCGGCGGGCCAGTCCCTCGCGCCGTGGCTCCGGACCCTCAACCGGATCCGCCGGGAGCACCCCGCCCTCCAGCAGCTGCGCACCCTGCGGTTCCACGACGTGGACAACGACCAGATCCTCGCCTACTCCAAACTCGACCCCACCACCGGCGACTGCGTCCTCACGGTGGTCTCACTCGACTCGCACGGGGTCCAGGAGGGCACCCTCCGGCTGGACATGGCCGCTCTCGGGTACGACGACGACGCCCGGTTCAGCGTCCACGACGAGGTCTCCGGCAGCGAGTTCCACTGGGGTTCGAGCAACTACGTGCGACTCGAGCCGTGGACGGCGGTCGCACACATCGTCGTGGTCCCGCCCTGCGACGAAGCACGTAGGGTCGAACTGACCTACCGCACGCACATCGTGGATTGAGGGACAACGGCATGGGAAAGCACCACGGCAAGGGCCGACCCGCTACCGAGAGCTCCGCCACGGCGCCCGGCAGGGTGCCACCGCCCGTCGACCCCGGGGCGGCCTGGCGGACGCCCGAGGAGGTCGCCCGCGACGAGGCGGGGCGGTCC
>NZ_JAALDZ010000335.1:0-997 GCF_014145125.1 Dietzia sp. CQ4
CCGGGCCCGGGCGCCCGCCGCGGCCCGCGGGATCACGCCGCGCCGGGGGGCGAACAGCTGCGCCGCGGTGAAGATGACGGCCTGCGCGAGGACCACCACCGGGCCCGGGGGGAGGTCGGCGTAGTAGCCGGCGTACAGGCCGGTGACGCCACCGACCAGGGCGACGACGACGGCGACGATCATCGTCCCCCGCATGGTGTCGGCCACCAACTGGGCGGTCGCGCCGGGGATGATGAGCGTGGCCACCACCAGGATCACGCCCACCGACTGGACCCCCGCCACGGTGGCGGTGGCGAGGGTGGCGAGCAGGAGCCCGGTCAGCGCCCGCGTCCTGAGCCCCAGGGTGTGGGCGTGCAGCCGGTCGAAGGCCAGCATGATGAGGTCGCGGCGGAAGGCCAGCAGCACGATCACCGTGAACGCCGAGACCGCCAACACCTGGACGAGGTCGGAATCGCGCACCCCGAGGACGCTGCCGAACAGGATCGAGTGCAGGTCCTGTTGGGTCGGGAACCGGGCGATGAGGACCAGTCCGAACGAGAACAGGGCGGTGAAGACGATGCCCATCGCCGCGTCCTCCCGCACCGTCCCCCCCTCTCGGACCGCGCCGATGAGCGCCACCGCGACCAGCGCGGCGATGAGTGCGCCGACCGCGAACGGGATGCCGATCAGGGCGGCGATCACCACACCGGGCAGGACGGCGTGGGAGACCGCGTCACCCATGAGAGACCAGCCCATGTGGACCAGCCAGCAGCTCAGCAACGCGCCGGCCACACCGGAGGCGGCCACCACGAGCAGGGCGCGCCGAATGAACTCGTAACTCATCGGCTCGACGAGCAGATCGATCATCACAGTGCTCCCTCTGCGGTCGGCGTCCGGTCGTCGACGGCGGGCAGCCGCGCCCCGAGCAACGTGGACAGGATCTGGGGGGTGGTGGTCTCGGCCACGGGGCCGTGAGCCACCAGCCGACCGTTGAGCAGGGCGACCGAGTCCGCGAGCC
>NZ_JAALDZ010000336.1:0-1716 GCF_014145125.1 Dietzia sp. CQ4
GTGGAGACCAGTGCGGTCCGCCCCGAGGCGGTGAGCTCGCGCAGCACGTCGATGTAGACCTCCTCGCTGCCGGCGTCCATGCCGCTGAACGGTTCGTCGAGGAGCAGCAGCTCGGCCTCCTGGGCCAGGCAGCGGGCCAGCAGGACCCGTCGCCGTTGACCGCCCGAGAGCTCGCCGATGCGCCGCCCCGCGATCGGCGACAGCCCGACCCGGTCCAGGGCCTCGTCGACCGCCAGTCGGTCGGCGGCGGACGGGCGGCGCCACGGACCGGTGAAGCGGCGGCGGCCCTGCATGACCACCTCACCGGCGGTGACCGGGAACCGCTCGTCGAGTCCGTCCGACTGGGGCACCGCCGCCACCCGTCCGGTGCGCAGCGCGCGCCGGACCGGGGAACCGAGGAGGCGCACCGATCCACCGGTGGGGGTGACCAGGCCGAGCAGCGACTGGAGCAGGGTTGACTTCCCGGACCCGTTGGGGCCGAGCAGCACGGTGATCTCCCCGGTCGGCACCGAGAGCGACACCGAGTCGAGCGCGCGGATCTGGCCGCGGTCGACGGTGAGGTCGGTGACGACGACGGCGGGCGGGCCCGTGTGCACGGAGAAGGGCAGTGGGCGGTCGGTCATGACGTCAGCTCCCGGGTGATCGTCTCGAGGTCGTGGTCGAGCAGGTCGAGGTAGGTGGGCACCGGGCCGCTGGGCGCGGAGAGGGAGTCGACGTACAGCAGGCCGGCGACCCTGCTGCCCGTCTCGGCCGCGACCTGATCCATCGCTGCGCCGGAAACCGTCGACTCGCAGAAGACGGCGGGGATCTCACGATCACGCACCTCGTCGATCAGGGCGGTGACCTGACGCGGCAGCCCCTGGGACTCGCTGTTGACCGGCCACAGGTAGAGCTCCTCCAGGCCGAGGTCCCGGGCCAGGTAGGAGAACGCGCCCTCGCACGTGACCAGGACACGGCGGTCCTCCGGCACCGCCGCCACGGCCGCGCGGGCGCGGGACGCCAGCTCGTCGAGTTCGGCCACGTAGCCCTCGGCTCGGGCGCGGTACCCCTCGGCTCCCTCCGGGTCGACCTCGGTCAGGGCGCGGGCGATCGTCCGGATGTATCTCGCGCCCTCGTCGGGCGACATCCACGCGTGGGGGTTGGGCCGCCCGGTGTAGTTGCCGGAGCGCACAGGCAGCGGGTCGACCCCCTCGGAGGTGACCACGTGGCGTGCGTCGGTCCCGTCGATGAAGCGCAGCAGCCAGTCGTCCATGCCGAGACCGTTGCTCACCACCAGGTCCGCGCCCTCGACCCGCTTGAGGTCGTCGACGGACGGCTCGTACTGGTGGACGTCGGCGCCCGGGGTCGTCACCGACTCCACCCGGACCCGGTCCCCACCGACGCGGCGGGCCATGTCCGCGAGGATCGTGAAGGTCGTGGCCACCACGACCCTGTCGCCGGCCTCCCGGGCGGCGAACCGGGGCCGGTCGTCCACGTCGACCGCGCCCCAGGTGCCGGTGGTGCAGGCGGCCGCCACGATCGCGGTCACGAGTGCGACGACGACCGCGGCCGCGGGGGACCCGGGTCGCCGGCGACCGGCCCGGGGATTGCGGCCCCCGACCAGATGAGATTTCGGCATACCGAAATATTAAGTCAAAGTGGCGGAATATCCATACCGCCTGGGTAGCCCTGCTGCCTCCAGGCCTCGTAGACCACCACGGCGGCGGCGTTGGACAG
>NZ_JAALDZ010000337.1:0-1186 GCF_014145125.1 Dietzia sp. CQ4
TACGCGGCCTCGAGATCCTCGTGGACCTCCACGTGCGCCAGGTCGTGGTAGTCGAGCCCCGCCCGCCGCAGCTGCGGTTCGGACAGGTCGAAGCCCAGTGGCCCGGCCAGATGGAGTTCACACCCCGCCCCCGCCGCCAGCCGGATCGCGTTGCCGGTGTTGGGGGGGATGCGGGGTCGGTCGAACAACACACGCACGCCGGCTCCGGTCATGGCGGCCATTCTCGCAGTGCGCTGGCGACGTGGACGCTCCGGAGTGGGATACTGGCGCCCGTGACCGCTATCAAGCTGGACGGAAAGCTCACCCGCGACGAGATCGTCGCCGACCTCACCGACCGGGTCGCCGCGTTGCGCGACAAGGGCATCACCCCGGGGCTGGGAACGGTCCTGGTGGGCGACGACCCGGGCAGCCACTCCTACGTCAAGATGAAGCACCGCGACTGCGAGCAGGTCGGCATCGCCTCCATCCGGCGTGACCTGCCCGCCGAGACCGGTCAGGCCGAGCTCGAGGCCGTGATCGACGAGCTCAACGCCGATCCCGCGTGTACCGGGTACATCGTTCAGCTACCGCTGCCGAAGCACCTCGACGAGAACGCGATCCTCGAGCGCATCGACCCGGCCAAGGACGCGGACGGCCTGCACCCCGTCAACCTCGGCAAGCTGGTCCTCAACGCGACGGCCCCTCTGCCGTGCACCCCCAACGGCGCCATCCACCTCCTGCGGCGTTTCGGTGTCGAACTCGACGGGGCACACGTGGTGGTGATCGGCCGCGGGGTCACCGTGGGGCGCCCGATCGGGCTGATGCTCACCCGCCGCAGCGAGAACTCGACCGTCACCCTGTGTCACACCGGAACCCGGGACCTGCCCGCCGAGACGCGGCGGGCCGACGTGATCGTGGCCGCGGCCGGGGTGGCCCACATGCTCACGCCGGACATGGTCAAGCCGGGCGCGGCGATCCTCGACGTGGGGGTGTCCCGGCTCGACGGGAAGCTGGCCGGCGACGTCCACCCGGACGTGTGGGACGTCGCCGGTGCGGTCTCCCCGAACCCGGGTGGCGTCGGTCCGCTCACGCGGGCGTTCCTGCTGGCCAACGTGGTCGAGCGCTGCGAGCGGCTTGCCGCGGGGACGTCCTAGGCCCGCATGACCCACCCCGCCCCCGACCGGCCGCGGCCGACCGATGCCCGGCC
>NZ_JAALDZ010000338.1:0-4716 GCF_014145125.1 Dietzia sp. CQ4
GACACTGGCCGCTGACACTGGCCGCTGACACTGGCCGCTGACACATACCTGGGGCTGGCAATGACGTTCCGCCACAGCCGGCTGGACGGGCTCTCGAGTCGGCACCGGCAACCAGGTCTTATGACAAGCCGCACCGTCGAGGCTGCGCAGCGAGCGAACTTTCGCCCTCTCCCCCGTCGCGGCATCTGTTCGTCAACCTGCGTCGTAGTCGATTGGGATACTGGATCGGTGCCCTCGCGCGATGAAGTCTTGATGAGTACTTGGCGAATCCATGTCCACTGAACGCGTCCCCTGGTCTCGCCTCGACAGCGGCGAGTTCGAACACACCGTCGCGATGCTGGTGTGCGCCGACCACCCGCTGGGTCAGAAGTTCACACCTGGCCCGGACGGCGGCATCGATGTCTTTGTTCCCGACGGCGACAGCCAGCGCAAGGTGTTTCAAGTCAAGAACTTCCCCCTGAAGTTTGCCAACGCAGAGTTCCGACAAGTGAGGAAGTCGCTCAGGGCGGTCGCCGAAACGTCAAGGCAAGAGGGATGGGCGATCACCGAGTGGCACCTTGTGATCCCCCGCGATTCAAGCCCCGGATACCGCGCTCGAATCGAAGAGGAGGTCAAATCTCTGGGCATCCCGACGTGGTCATGGATGGGCCTGACACGGCTCGACATTTTCGCGGCACGCCACCCAGAGCTCATCGATTATTACCTCAAGGGGGGCAAGGACCGTCTCGCTGATCAACTCGCCGATCTCACCGCCATCATTCGCGGTGACACGACCCTTGGTAGCGGGACTCGTTTGCAACCTGCCGACGTCGGCGACCGAATCAGGATCTTGCAACGTGCAGCAAACAATGACCCTCACTACCGGTACCACTTCGGAACATCCGATTGCCCCCCGCACCAAGTAGATGAGCCCTGGCTGGTTGCTGTCGCAGCCGAGCAACACGGCCCCATGTGGCTCCACATCAAGGTGTATGCAAAGTTCGCTGCCGCCCTCAGCGAGCGTCCGATAACCACTACCGTGCAGGTCGACGTAACCGGCGACCCGGCACTCGCCGAGAGCTTCGAGCAGTTTCTCGATTTCGGAACCGATCTCACGATCCCCTCGTCTGCTGCGTCCGCAGAACTCAACCTCCCCGGCGGGCTCGGCGGCACTATTGACAGTGCTGAGATCCACTTCACCGCCATCACGGCCGAAGCGGGCGGTCCGGAACCCGCATCTAGCATCACCGTTGGAGTCCGAGACGCTACAGGTGATGTCGTCGCCGAACTGCGGTTGGAGCGGAAGAGCTTCACGTCAGGGGTGCGCGGCGGCCAGCGAACCGTATGGGCTGACCGGACCGACAAGGTGGAGCTTGCACTTAGGACCCGCTTCGAGCCTATCGAAGTCGAAGCAGACTTCCGTATGAACTGGGACGCCTATAGCCAATTGCCAGGCGACCTCATCGATGCCGTTTCATTCATGGATGCGGTCGATCGCGGAGTGTCAATCGGACTGAGTCCCAGCCACGGACCGCGCCGTTATAGCTGGACTGTTCCTTACCCTCACGACCGAAATTCGAATCTCCATCTAACGGCGCGGCTCGTACGAGCGTTGAACGTAATCCAGCAGCACTCCACGGATCTGCTTCGCATCCCGAGCGCCCTCTCCGCGGGAGAACTCCGACATGTCTTCGAAGCAGCAACCCTCCTGCAAGGCCAAGCGGCTAGCACCACCTGGTCACCGTTTGAATTCACCATCGATGCCACCGATCGCCCCACGCTCACTGCGGGGTCACGTATCAATGTCGCGGTTACGCAGAGACTCAACATCGAGTTGGACGGAGAAGAACACCACCTTGGCCAAGTCGCAGCGTTCCTTGATGCCGTCGTCGACTCCGTCGACGGCGACACTGTCGCGCTCAGCCCGGGAGACCCGGACGCCCGTGCCACTCGCGTTCTCGCGGAGGGCGAAGAGTACAGAGTCTGGGTGGCGGCGACCGACGCAGAGAGCAAACGTCCCGCGCCCGACGGCAACAGGGATGGGCCAACCTGAACACCCAAAGCCGAACGGCCGCGAAGGGCACTGGGGAGTGTGGCAACTCCCCCATGTCACCATGGGCCGTCAGCCTGGTGTCGCATTTGACGATCCTTCATCGTGACACTGGCTCGGACCGTCGGAATGGTTCCTCGACCTGTGGTCCAGGGTCTTACTGAAGTGTCGTACAAGCCTGCCGCACAGAGCAGGACCAAATGCACCGTACCTACTGCGAGTGGGGAGTAGGTGCAGGAGGATTCAGACATGGAGCGTTCACGCGCCGCACTTCCCGACGACCAGTATCTCGCGAGGGTGGGCGAAGTAGCGTATTCGGTCTCCTACCTCGAGTGGACCATCCTCGGCGATCTGCCCCGTCTTGCTGATCGACTACCAGCCACCCTCGCACTGAAGCACCTCGAACCAAAGACGACTTCGGGCATAGCCAGTGCCGTGAAGAGCGCAGCGAGTGAAGTGGAAGACCCTCAGATCAGGAACTACCTGGTCGCGGTATACAAAGCATTGTTCGCGGTAGCGGCGGTCCGGAACGACGTTCTACATGCACGGCCCGCCACTCACCCCCAACAGGGACAGCGGCTCAACCGCGCGGAGACGAAGAACAACACCGCAACCGGCAAGCGCTTCTGGATCGATGACGGATGGTTCGACGAGGCAATCGGGACGCTGAACGAGAATCTATCCGCCGTTACTCGTGTGAGGCCGCCGCTTCCTAACTGCCGCTAACGTCCGGGCACTTCACCCATCACCTGAGGGAGCGTTGGATCGGCGCCCCCAGTCTCGTTTGCTGCGATTCGATTGCGCGAAACTACCGTCATACGTGCCTCTCAGTTCCTTGGTTGTGGGACGGTGTGATCCGACCCCGGAATCGGTCGACTCCAAAGGAGATCGCATCGACATGTGGCGGTCTTGTGCGATCGCTATATGGTGGTAGCTCTTCACGCCGCTGATGGGGATGGTCTGGGTTACGGGGCGGCTCGGTAGGTCAGATCAATATCCGGGCCGATAGGGAGAGCCTCGATGGGCTCGTGGGCGAGAAGGGCGTCGATGAACTCCTCGGATCCTCCGACGAGAGTGGAGTTGTAGTCCACCTCCGTTGACAGGTACCAACTCTTGTTCTCCGGCCAGAGCAATGCGGGAAAGTCGAAGAGGAAGCCTGACTCCGAGCGAAATGCGTCAAGGAGCGCCGCAAGCGATACCCGAAATAGCACGTAGTCACGCACGCCCAAACGGGCCGTGGGGAAGCTCGTGCCCGGCTCGTGCTGTGGCTGTATGCCATCCCAGTACCCCGCGAAGATGGGGGCCTCCGCGGGAAGGCGTTCGACTATGAACTCGAGGTAGGCAGGTCCGGAGATTTTATCCAGCCCGCCCACGTCCGGGCTGATACTGCGTAGTCGCAGATCGCGTCGAGAGATCTCATACCAGCGCGTATCCGGACGGATCGCAAGGCCGACGGACTGAGCGTAATCAGACCACGGCAAGAACGAGTCGGACAGTCCGCCATCAGACGGGCCGTGAACGCGGTGCAAGATGCGGCAGTACTTTTCGAATCCAGCCGGCACCTGGAAATCGACACGGTGAAGGTCACCCGACTGGCGTCGACTCGCCCAGTCCGCGACCGAGGTGTCCGAGACCAGATCGAACCCTCGTTCACGAAGCTCTCCATACATCCCCACCGCGCCGCTCCCCTCACCAGCTCAATGTCCCCGAGAACATACAGCCGAACGAGACACCAGTTGTCCCCCAGGGGCGAGTGCACCGTGGGGGCAGCAGTCCCTTCTGCCGGTCGGGCCAAACTTACGCGGGCAGAGAAACCTGGTTCCGAGAGCAACTTGCGCGCATACGGTGGTGCCATGAACCTGAATCGGCTGGACGTCCATCTTGAGTCTTACGACACGTCGTCGGTGTCCGGCCTCAAGGGCGTTGCGCTAATCATCGACGGGCTGCCTCTGGCGGAACACGTTCGAGAGATTGAGGCTGCGGAGATCCGGGCAAAGAAAACGGATGGTTCAGCCGGTTCGTACCTACCGATGGCGGTAGCAAATGTGAAGGGCCCTAAGCACTTTCTCGGCGCCCCCGAAGCATCGTTCTTCGGTGACGGGGACACGGTCCTCTTGGGGTGCACCTGCGGGGAGTGGGATTGCGGGCCATTGACCGCGCGTATCGAAGTGCGCAACGACGTCGTCGAGTGGCACGACTTCCGTCGCGGGTTCCGAGATTGGAACTACGAACCACTCGGCCGGTTCATCTTCGACCGTTCGGCATACCAGAAGCAGTTCGAGACGATCGACTGGTCCGATACCGGGATCCCTCCCGGTGGTTGGTGAAACCCTCAGAGCCGCTGCCGGCCCGATGCGCACTGCAAACTGACGCCGTCCCCCTCAGTGCGGACATCAAGCCGACTAGCTCGTCTGACGTTGTAGTGCGCGATACAACGTCGAGCGTCCCACCCCCAGATCACGTGCGATCGCCGATGGTCCCTCCCCTGCCTCAATGCGGGCGCGGGCCTTGTCGATCTGCTCGGCGGTCAGGACACGCTTGCGTCCCTTGTACTTGCCCTTCGCTTTGGCGATGGCGATGCCCTCAGCCTGGCGTTCGCGGATGATGGCCCGCTCAAACTCGGCGAACGCCCCGAGCAGCGAGAGCATCAGATCCGCTCGAGGATCCTGGGCGCCGGCGGCGTAGGT
>NZ_JAALDZ010000339.1:0-11203 GCF_014145125.1 Dietzia sp. CQ4
GGGGAAGATGTACCGGTCGATGAAGGCGCCCGCCTTGACCGAGCGCGAGTTGTCCGGCCGGGTGATGCAGTGGTTGAGCAACCGACCCCCCGGCCTCAGGTAGCCGTGCAGCCGGGTGAAGTAGTCGTGGTAGTTCCTGCGCCCGATGTGCTCGGTGATGCCGATGGAACTGACCGCGTCGAAGTCACGCTCGGGAACGTCGCGGTAGTCCATCAGCCGGACCTCGGCGAGGTCCCCCAACCCCTGGTCCCGGATCGCGGCCTGTCCCCATTCGACCTGCTCGCGCGAGAGCGTCACGCCGATCGCCCGGACCCCCCGGGCGGCCGCGTACCGCACCATCCCGCCCCACCCGCAGCCCACGTCGAGCAGACGGTCCCCGGCCTTCAGTCCGAGCTTGTCGAACACCAGCCGGTACTTGTTGTCCTGGGCCTCCTCCAGGGAGACCCCGGCGTCGGGGTAGCACGCGCAGGTGTAGGTCATGGAGGGCCCGAGGATCCACTCGTAGAAGCGGTTGGACACGTCGTAGTGGTAGCTGACCACCTCCGAGTCCCGCTTCTTGGAGTGCCTGCGCATGCCGTGCGCGACGCGACGCCACGCCGCGGGCACCTCCTGCTCGGGAATCGGCAGCATCGTGATGTTCTCGCGCCCGATCGAGCGGGCGATGCGCGCCATCGTCCGCAGGTCCGGCGTGTGCGTCATGGTCTTGCGGAAGACCTCGAGCGCGCCGAACACGTCATGCGGCGCACCGGGATGCACCCCGTCGACCTCGAGCTCGCCCATGAGGTAGGCGCGGGCCAGTCCGAGGTCGCCCGGCGCGGTGACGAAGTACTGCAGCGCCCTCCGGCTCGTCAGGCGTAGCACCAGCTCGCTGTTCTCCGGGCCGAACGCCGACCCGTCGTAGGCCTCGATCCGCAGGGGCGGCTCCCCCGTCGCGAACGCGGCGACGATCTCGCCGATGGTCATCCTGTCCGTTGTCACCGTGCACCCACCGCCTTGTCATAGAGGGTCGCGAAGCGGCCCCGGGGATCGAATCGCGTCTTGAGATGTGCCGCGTGCTCGCCGCCGTACAGCTGGTCGAACTCCTCGCGGGAGTAGAAGACCTCGGAGTAGAGCGACTTGTGCCCGCCGAGCCGGGAGACCTCCTGTTCGATGCGCCGGTTCCACGCCCCCTCGGCCATGCCGGGCTCGATCGGCGCGGAGGACCAGAACCCGATGTTGACGTACGTGGTCTCCGGCGCCAGCGGATACAGCGGCCACGGCCGGTCGGAGCCGGGGCCGCCGCCCACACCCGGCGCGGGCGTGGACTCACGCAGCCGCAGCGGGCAGATCCACAGCGGCTCGATGGGCACCTCCCGAAGGAACCACTCGAGGAACTCCTCGGTCCGGTCGATGGTCACCTCGACGTCCTGCACCACGCGCTCCCGCGGGCCCTCGCCCTTGAGCGCGCCGATCCTGTTGCCCAGGTCGTATCGGTGGTCCAGGCCGATGATCTTCCAGTACGCCGACGACCTCAGCAGCTGTTGCGGCCACCACCGGCGGATGCCGGGGTTCTGCACCCCGAACGCGCGCGAGCACCAGAACCAGTCGGTGTCCCAGCGCCACAGGTAGTCGCGGATGGTCAGCCGGTCGCGGGCCACCGAGCCGGCGGGGCCGCCGTGCTGGATCGACCGGTAGTAGATCGCCTGCTTGTCCCGCACCCCCGTGTAGTCCGAGACGGGGCCGGGCTCGTCGGTCCGCCGGCCCAGGGTCAGGTAGGACTCGCCCGCCGAGAAGACGACCCCGTCCAGGAAATCGACCTCCTCGTCGTCGTACGACCCGGACTCGCCGATCCTCGCCAGCCCGTCGGTCAGCGCAGCGAGGGAGTCGAACCGGACGTGGCGCAGTCCGACGTACCGCTCGACCGGTTCGAGCGCGATGCGCAGCCGCACCGCGTACCCGAGCGAGCCGTAGGAGTTGGGGAACCCGCGGTGCAGCTCGCGCTCCCGGTCCGTGCCGTCGGGGCGGGCGGTGACGATCTCGCCCGTGCCGGTGAGCACGTCCATCTCCAGCACCGACTCGTGGGGCAGTCCCAGCCGGAAGGAGCTGGACTCGATGCCCAGTCCGGTCACCGCGCCGCCGAGGGTGATGGTCTTGAGCTGCGGCACCACGTACGGCATCAGCCCGTACGGCAGGGTGGCGTCCACCAGGTCCTCGTACGTGCACATGCCCTGGACGTCGGCGGTGCGGGCGTCCGGATCCACGGAGATGACGCGCGTCAGGCCGGTGGTGTCGAGACCGGGCGACGACGACGAGGCGCGCGGCCTGAAGAGGTTGGACGTCTTCTTGGCCAACCGGACGGGCTCACCCCGGGGGACCGCCTCGAAACTGGCCAGGAGCCGACGGACACCCTCCTCGTGGCGCCGGGGCCCGACGATCAGCGATCCGGACAGACGACCATGAGTGCCCATGCGTCCCACCCTAGTAGCGGTCGGCCACCATCGGAGTTGATCCGGCCGCGGCTCACCCCGGTGGTCCGGACACGGGTGTCCCGTCACCTCGGCGACCGGGGAGCGGAGACCGGTGGGTCCCGTCTCGAACACGTCTCGATTGGGACACCGGTCATCTCGCTCGGGCCATACGATCCCGAGCCCGGTGGCCGGGTACGTAGCCTTCCCGGCAGACCGACCCCCGCACCCGTCTCCACCGCCACGAGCAGACCGTGCATCCGCACCACCCTGTTACCGACACCGAGGAGGGCCCGCCATGACCACACGAGAGCACCGAGCCGACCAGGCCACCAGGAGCGCCCGCGGGGTCCGTCCGGTCCGCCGTCGTGCCGTCGCGGCGGCATCGGGGCTGGCCGCGCTCGCCCTGATCCTCGGGGCGTGCGGTGAGGAGGGCACGGCCGAGGAGGCGGTCGGGGAGGCGACCAGCGCGGTGGGGTCCGTGGCCGCCGAGGCCACCTCCGCGGTCGGGGACGCCACCGACGGCGACGGGCCGACGACCGGCGAGCAGCCGGCCCCGGACGGGGACGGCGGCGACGACCGGTCTCCCGAGGAGCAGTTCCTCAGCGAGATCAGGACCGTCGGCGTGGACGCCGAGGACGAACAGGGTTATCTCACCCGGGGGCGCGACGCCTGTGCGTCACTCGACGGCGACATGGGCTACGTCGACGTGGTCCGGCAGTACAACGACGCCCACGCCGATGCGCCGGTGACCGAGGCCCCGGTGGTGGTGGCGGCCGCGGTCAGGGCGTTCTGTCCCCAGCACCTGCCGCAGGTCGGCCAGGACGAGGGCGGAAACCAGGGCGGCTGAAGCCGAGAGGGGCCCGTCTCACAAGCCCTCCCTGTCCAACGCCTCCGCGGTGAGCCGACGGCCGAGTTCGATCATCTCCTCCGCGCGGTGGAAATCGAAGGCCGAACACGAGTCGGACGGCACCTCCACGAGGACGTCGGGGCGGTTCCCCGCCATCCGGTAGCCGGTGAGGATGCTCTGCATGGCCTCGATCGACTGGGAGACCACGTCGAAGATCCGCAGCGTGCCCGGGAGGGACTCGAGGCTCCGATCGTCCGCCTGGGCGTCGGCCCGGACCTCGCGTTCGCCCTCCTCGACCGCCTCCTCGACCTCCGGTGACGGCTGCGCCGACCCTCTCGGGGTGGCGTCGTCCCCGGTCCGGGAATCGCCCCCGGCGCCCTGCCCGGTCGGGTCGATCCCGGGTGCGTCCAGCCCGGCGGTGTCAGGACCGGCGGTGTCCGGACCGGCCGCGTCCGCCCCGGAGGTGTCCTGACCGAAGCGGGCCGCAACCAGTCTGACCAGGTCCGCGTCCCGCACGTCCGCCGCCGCCGTCCGGATGCGTCCGGAGAGCCTGGCGGTGGTCGCGATGACGGTGCCACCCTTCTTGGACATCTTCGGATCGGCCACGGCCGAGGGCTCATCGGGGTCCGAGCTCTCCTGGAAGGTGGACCCGCGGATCCCCGCCCGACGCCCGGTCAGCGACACGGCCAGGACCAGGTCGCTCTCCACGGAGGCGAGCGGCTCGAGCGGGACCGGGTTGGTCACGCCGCCGTCGATCATCAGGCGCCCGCCCACGATCGCCGGGGTGACGATGCTCGGGATCGCGAACGAGGCACGGACGGCGATGTCCGCCGGGCCACGGGTGAACCACACCTCCCGTCGCGCACGCAGGTCGGTGGCCACCGCGGTGTAGGGGATCGCGAGATCCTCGATGCGCACGTCGTCGAGCATCTCGCCGATCACGCCCATGATCTTGTTGGCGCGGATCGCTCCCCCGCCGGCGAAGGACACGTCGAGCAACCGCAGGACGTCCCGCTGGGCCAGGCCCCGCACCCACTCCTCGAAACGGTCCAGCTCGCCGGCCGCCAGCAGCGACCCCACCACCGCGCCCATCGACGCCCCGGCCACCCCGACCACCTCGTGTCCGCGCGACTCGAGTTCGCGGATGGCCCCGATGTGCGCGTATCCGCGCGCCCCACCGGAACCCAGTGCCAACGCGACCCTCATCCGGTCCTCCTCCGTCGTCCTCACTCGTGCCCGGTGCCGACACACCGGCGCCACCCCATCAGCGGATTCGCCTCCAGTGTGCACCGGCGCGGCCCGTGTCACCCCGGCGCCGGGCCGACCATGTCGTAGGCGCGGTCTACCTTCACCATCGTATCGAGCACCTGTTCGATCCAGACGATCACCGAGTAGACAACCAGGAGTTCCCGTGTCCCACACCGTCATCCAGTTCCGTCCCGTCGCCGCCATCGACCCCGACATGGCGCGCGTCGCCGCCACCATCGACCGGTTCGGCCTGCACGTGGTCCACGTGGGCGAGGGCTGCGCCTGCGAGGACTGCGAGTCCGCCCCACTGCCACCGGACCAACGGTTCGGCTACACGGTCGGGCTCACCGATCGTGGACACCCGGAACTCCTGGCCCGCGGCCTGGGCGCCCGGGAGACGGCCGCGGTGCTCACCCGGTGGGGCGGGTCCGTCCTGGACGGCCGGGTTCTCGACGCCGGCCACCTGCTGTGCGAGGGCCCCGACGGGCCGACGTGGGAGCTCGTACCGGTCCGGCGCCCCTCCAGGACCCTGCGGTGGGCGGGTCGCTACTACCGCACCGCCGGTACCGGCGGCCTCACCGCCCTGGAGCTGGTCCCCGCCCGGCGTCCCTGCCCGTGCGACGGGTGCTGCTGAGACCACCGCCCCGGTGGGGCCGTCGTAGGGTCTATCCATGCCCCGACACCGGCTCGTCCTGGACGCCCGTTCGCCGTCGATCATCGTCCCGCTCACGGGACGCGATCTCCCCGAGCTCGCCGAGCAGATCGGTTCGCTGGAGGCCGCCGAGGCCGGGTTCCGGGGGGATCCCGACGTGGCCAGACCGGCCGGGGTCTCCCCGGACACGGACGGTCTGGTCGACGTGGTCGAATGGCGTGTCGACCTCTACCAACCCTTCACCACCGGGGCCGGGAGTGATCCGGCCCCGGCGGTGCAGGCCCTCGAGCGGATCTCGGCGCTGGTTCCGGGACTGCCGGTCCTCGCCACGTTCCGCACCAGCACCGAGGGCGGGGGTGCGGAGATCTCGCCGGAGGCCTACGTCGCGCTGGTGGAGGCCCTCTCCTCGACGGGTATGGCGGCCGCGATAGACGTCGAGTACCGGCACCCGCACGCAGGGGACGCGATCACCGCCGCCCACCGACACCGCATCCCGGTCGTGGCGTCCAACCACGACTTCGACGGGACCCCGCCCGCCGAGGAGATCGTGGCGCGGCTCACCGCCATGGAGGACGCGGGGGCGGACGTGGCCAAGATCGCCGTGACGCCGCGGTCCGCGGCCGACGTCGTGACGCTGCTCGCCGCCACCGAGGAGCGATACCGGGCCGCTCGCATCCCGCTGATCACCATGTCGATGGGTGGCCTGGGGGCGGTCACGCGGCTCGGCGGCGGCCCGTTCGGCTCCTCGGCCACCTTCGCCACGGTGGGCGCGGCATCGGCGCCCGGCCAACTCCCGGCCGAGGGTGTCCGCCACGCGCTGGATCTGCTCAGCGGACGGTCCGCCCCTCGGGGGTGATCACGTCCGCGCGCTGGTGGCTCCTCCGCGCGAGGGTCACCAGCTCACCCGCCGGGCCGGTCAGCTGACGCGGCGGCCGCCACACCGCGCGCAGTTCCCGTCGCAGGTCCAGCCCGTCGATCTGGATGATCCTCAGCGCGCCCGAGGCCACCTGATCGGCCACGGCGAGCGTGCTCATCCCCGCCGGGCCCACCCCGTCCAGGACGCTGGTGCGGATAGCGGCCGCGCTGGCGAGTTCGAGCAGTGGAGCGGGGCGCTCGTATTCCTGGAGGGCCCGGTCCAGGGTCGTCCGGGTGCCCGACCCCGGCTCCCTCACCACCAGACGCGTGGCGGCGAGCTCGGAGATGGTCACCGGGGTGCGGCGCCGGGCCCACGGATGGGTCGGCGCCGCCACCACCACGAGCCGGTCGCGGGCGACGGTGCTGGTGTGCAGCCCGCTGGGCACGGTCGGGGACTCGACGAACCCGACGTCACAGGTGCCGTCCAGAACGAGTTCGGCGACCCTGACGGAATTGTGGACCTGCAGGTGGATGTTCACCTCCGGCAGCACGCCCCTCAGTGCCCCCAGCCAGCGCGGCATGAGGTGTTCGGCCACGGTCATGCTCGACCCCACCGTCAGCGTGGCGGACCGCTCGGACTGCAGGCTCTGCGCCACCTCCAGTAACTGGGTCGTCTCGGCGAGGACCCTCCGCGCCCAGTGGGCGAGCACCGTCCCGTGCGGGGTCAACGTGGCGCCCCGCGGGTGCCGACGCAGCAACGGCGTGCCGAACCGCCGCTCGAGATCCTTGATCGCCCTGCTCGCGTTGGGCTGCGCCATCCCGACCCTCCGGGCCGCCGCGCTCAGGCTCCCCTGGTCGTCGACGCCGATCAGCAGCTCCAGGACGGCCAGGTCGGGCCACCTTCGTGTCATGCAGACAGCATATGGCTCCACGTCGCGTCATACCTGTGAGATATGGACGGATACCGGACTGCCGGCTACCGGACGGGCCCGTCCGCGTCCACCCTGGAGACGTGAGCACCCCCCTGACCGCCCAGCGACGCGAGCACGGCCACGCAGCGGTGTCGCGGGCCTCGGACTCGGCGACGTCCGGACTGACCGGCGTGCGGGTCAGGGCACGAACGCTCGCCCCGGGCACCGCGTTGACGCTCGCCGGAACAGCGGCGGCGCTGGGGGTCGGCCACCTGGTCCCCACCCTCAACCCGATGCTCGTGGCGATCGTGCTGGGTGCCGCACTCGGCAACACCGTGCGCCTGCCGGCCCGTGCCACCGCGGGCCTGGCGTTCTCCTCGCGCACCCTGCTGCGGGTCGGCATCGCCCTGCTGGGTCTGCAGCTCCTGCTCGGGGACATCACCGCGCTGGGGTGGCAGGTCGTCGCGCTCGTCGTCGTCATCGTCGTCCTGGGAATCGCCGGCACCATGGCGCTGGGGGGCGCGCTGGGTCTCGGCTGGACGCAGCGCCTGCTCATCGCCTGCGGGTTCTCGATCTGCGGCGCAGCGGCGGTAGCGGCCGTGGACAGCGTGTCGGACACCGACGAGGAGGAGGTCCTCACGGCGATCACCCTCGTCGTCATCTTCGGCACCCTGATGATCGTCGCGGTCCCGGTTCTGTCGGGGGCACTGGGCCTGTCGGACACCGCGGCGGGCATGTGGGCCGGCGGATCGATCCACGAGGTCGCCCAGGTGATCGCGGCCGGCGGGGCGATCGGCGGCGGCGCCCTGGCGGTCGCCACCGTCGTCAAGCTGGCCCGGGTCCTGCTGTTGGCCCCCGTGGTCACCGTGATCAGCCTCCACCGGCGACGGACGACCGGCGCCGACGCCCGGGGGACCCGGCCGCCGCTGGTCCCCGGGTTCGTCGTCGCGTTCCTGGCCCTGGTCCTCCTGCGCTCGTCCGGGCTCGTCCCCGACCCGGTCGTCGACGCCGCCTCGCTGGCGCAGACCGTCCTGCTCACCTGCGCCATGTTCGCCCTGGGGATCGGTGTGCGGGTGGCCGCGATGCGCAGGATCGGCGCACGCCCGGTCATCCTGGCCGCCGCCTCGACGGTGTGGGTCGCCGGCCTCGCGTTGGCCGGTGTCCTGCTCATCACCCCGGCGCTCGGCGGTTGACGGCCGCGACCCGGGAGGTACCGTCGACCGGACTGACGGGCCCGGGCGAGGAGGCCGGAATGCGGATCGTGATCATCGGCGCGAGCGGGAACGTCGGCACCGCGCTGCTCCGTCGTCTGCGCGAGACGCGCTCCGGCGACCGACTGGTCGGGCTCGTGCGTCGGCCACCGGATCCCGTCGGCGAGTACCGCGGAGTCGACTGGCACGCGCTGGACGTCTCCGGTCCGGACGCGGCCGGCGAACTCGGTCGACACTTCGTCGAGGCGGACGCCGTCGTCAACCTGGCCTGGGGTTTCCAACCCACCCGCAACATCGGCTACCTCGAGAGCGTCGGGGTCGGCGGGACCGCCGCGGTGCTCGGGGCCGCACAGTCGGCCGGGGTGGGCCTCCTGGTCCACATGTCCTCCGTGGGGACGTACGCGCCGGGCCGCCACGGTGAGCACGTCGACGAGACCTGGGCGAGGACCGGGGTGCCGAGCTCGGCGTACAGCCGACACAAGGCCGCGGCGGAGACGCTCATCGACGACCACGAGAGTCTCCTCGGGGCCGATGCCGTGCCCGTCGCCCGGATGCGCCCGGGCTTCATCGTCCAACGAGCGGCGGCGAGCGGACTGACCCGGTACGGACTGCCCGCCTATCTGCCGGCGCATCTCGCGCCGCGGGTCCCGCTGCTGCCGCTCGACAGGAGCCTGTGCCTGCCCCTCGTCCATGCCGACGACGTCGCCGACGCCGTCGTGCGAGTGATCGAGCAGGGCGCCACCGGCCCGTTCAACCTCGCGGCCGAACAACCGCTGACCAGGGACGACCTCGCAGAGGTGCTCGGGGCCCGGGCGGTCCACATCCCCCTGCCGCTCCTCGGGGCCCTCGTCGGTCTGACGTGGCGGGCGCGCCTGCAGCCGGTGGACCGCGGATGGCTGGACCTGGCGTTCGCCGTGCCCCTGCAGGACTGCGCCCGGGCCCGCGACGAGCTGGGATGGGCACCGGCCTGGGCGCCGACAGAGGCCATGGCCGACCTGCTCGACGGCATCGCGCACCTCGCCCACACCGGGAGTGCACCACTGCGTCGCAGATCCGTGCCCGACCTGGTGCGCCGCGATCTGACCGACGGACTGATCTCCTCCCGCCGGTTCTCCTGACCGGATCCCATCCCCGAGGGCTCGGGGCGAGCGATCAGCCGTGCCGCCGCAGGACCTCGTCCCGCAACCCCGTGGTGGCCACGTCGGCGATGTGCTTCTGGGCCTTCTTGACCACGGCACCCGGCAGCTTGATCTTGAGATCCACCTCGAGGTCGAAGACGACCTCGGTGGTGCCGTCGCCGTTGTCCGTGAGCACGTAGCGGGCGTTCTGGACCTTCTGGGAACCGCTCTCGACCAGGGACCAGCTCACCTCGCCGTCGTACCACTCGTAGCGCACGACCATCTCGTCGGTGACGCCGTACTGGGACACCCGCTCCCACACGACGATCGGCCACCCCTCGTCGTCGGCCTCCCTGACCTCGACCGCACGGTGGGCGCTCGACCAGTCGACGAGGGACTCGACGTCGGCCAGGACCTCCATGATCTCGGGGACGCCGGTCTCGATCTTCACAACGGACTGCACTGACACTGCCATGGCGGGAAAGCTACCCGCGCGGGCCTGCCCCGGGAGGAAGATCGGGACATGAGTACCGGATCGGCGGGCCCACACGCCGGGGAGCATCGGAAGGTCGTGCTGCTCCGCGGGATCAACGTCGGAAAGAGCAACCGGATCGCGATGCCCGACCTGGTCGCGTGCACGGAGGCCGCAGGCGGGACGTCGGTCACCACGGTGTTGGCCACCGGCAACGTGCTCGTCACCGATCCCCGACCGGTGACCGGACTGCGCGCGGCACTCGAGTCCGCGTACGCGGAGAGGTTCGACTACAAGGCGGTCGTGCAGGTCCTCACCCTCGACGCGGTGGCGACGGTGGTGGCCGCGTACCCCTTCGACGCGCTGCCCGAGCACCACGACTACGTGGTGTTCTCGGACGACCCGGAGGTGACGACCCGGGTCACGGTGGCGATGCGCGCGGCCATCCGGAAGGTCGGCGAGGCGGCCGCCGGCGCCGACGCGCATGCCGGGTCCGGGCCGGCCACCGACAGTGAGACGACCGTCAGCACGGAAGCGGTCGCCGAGGGCGCGGGCTGTGTGTACTGGCGTGTCCCCCGCGGCTCGACGTCGACCTCCGACGCGTACAAGGTGCTCGACGGCCGGGAGAACAAGCGTCACCTCACCACCAGGAACCTCAGGACCCTGGACAGGATCCTCGCCGCGGGGTGAGTCAGGGACCCGGTGGAAGCCAGGGACCCGGGGTGGGTCAGGGGCCCTCTACGGACGCCCCGATCGTGTCGACGAAGACCGCGAGGGGTCCGAAGATCGCCGGGAAGATCCCGTCCCAGAACATCTGCAGCTGGCTGAAGTCGATAACGGGCATCAGTAACACTCCTCGCACCGGGGTGGTGAGCGGACCCTCCGCGGCCACCGGGTTCCCCGGAACACAGGATCGCGGCACGGACGCCGAATGCGCAACCCCACACGCCCCGCGAGTCTCTGAAGCGAACCCGCGAACCGCCGCCTGGCAGACTGCCCTCGATGCCCCATGACCCCGCCCGACCGCTCCTGGCCGCCGCGGCGCTGCTCGCGATCGCGGCCGCGACGGGCTGCTCGGATGCCGGGACCGGGCCGGATGCGGGCCCTTCCGTGGACCGGACCACCTCGTCGTCGTCGCGGGACCTGCCACCACCGGCAACGCCACCGACTCCCGGGACCCCGACCTCCGCGCTCCCGCTCATCGCCTCGGCCACGTGGGCGGACTCGGACTTCGGCGTCACGCTGATGGTCGCGCCCACGCCGGCGGGCCGGGAGGCGTCGGGCGTGCAGGACGCGGACGCGGCCTGGCGGGAGGTACTCGCCCTCGCTCCCGACGGGGACACTCCCGGGATGCGGGAACAGTTCGACTGTCACTGGACGTGGGCGCGGATCCTCGAGCCGGACAAGCCCACCTGGAACCTGGAGCCGTGGCGTCCGATCGT